>NZ_JBVBUV010000038.1:0-36000 GCF_057445395.1 Litorivivens sp. | reverse complement strand
TTCGCGCACACTGCTGATCACCCGCTCGGGCTCATCCCACGCTTCTTCTGCACGCGGACGATAAAACCGATCGTACCATTTGCGCAGTTTATTAATGGGTCCGTCGCCGTCACACAAAATCGGATCACTGCGATATTTTTTCGTTTCCCACACTTCAACATCTGAGCCAAAGGCGGCTATCGCAGACAGCGGGTACTGATCAACAAATTCCTGCGGCAGGGGTTCGTCTGTCAGACTGGCTACAATAACGCCGGACGTCAGCTCCACTTCCTCGTTGTTGATTGGGGTGTGGTAGTTGAGCCACCAGCTGGCGTAAGACAACTCCGGGCTTTTTGATGTGGTGTAGTAGTACATCACGCTAGGGCCGTGATAGGTGGCCACGCCCCAGCTGTCAGCCTCTGCCGCTCCGCGCTCGCGACGGGCGGCATTGATGTCAAAATCGATACCGCGCGGTTGAATCATATCCAGACTCAGGTCGGTCTGAATACGCGATTCCTGGCTCACCGAATAGGCGGTAAAGCGGTTGTCGAACTGTAAGGGGTGGCCGCCATGCACGGACGGAAAATGCCCGGCATCGACAATATTTTCAATAATCTCGCGGCCGTGGGAGCGGATCACCGTGCGGTTAAAACGCCAGTCACCCCAGCCGGCTTGATTCCACTCCGGGATCGTCGGCAGTTCCCAGTTGGGTGCTCCGCCTTCGCTGTCATACCACAGGGCGATAAAGCCGTTTTTCTCCACCGTTGGCCAGCTTTTGAGTGCGTTTTTGGCGCGTTCCGGAATCTTGTTGGCGTAGGGAATAGCGGTACAAGAGCCGCTGCAGTCAAACTGCCAGCCGTGAAAGGGGCAGCGAATGGTGTCGCCAACCACCCGGCTACCGGTGCCTGCCAGATGCGCACCGAGGTGAGGGCAGTAGGCGTCTAGAATCACAGCCTGGCCGTTGTTGCCGCGAAACAAGACCAGATCTTCGTTGAAATAGTGCAGAGCTTTCACCGCACCGGGCGCGAGCTCCTGCGACAGGGCGACGATATGCCAGCCTCGGGCAAAACGACCTTTTTCTTCGAATGCATAGCGAGTATCAGTCATTGGCGTTCTCCGGTGTGAGTTGGCCAGCGGCGTGCCGCGCAGCGATATAGGCAAAGGTCATGGCCGGGCCAATCGTTGAGCCAGCGCCGGGGTAGCTGTCACCCATCACGGCACCGGAACAGTTGCCGCAGGCGTATAACCCGTTAATTGGTTGGCCGTCGGTTTTCAACACGCGTCCCAAGCTATCCGTTTTCAGTCCGCCCTTGGTGCCCAGATCTCCCGGGTACACTTTCAGGGCGTAAAATGGCGCTTCTGCGATGGGGGCGAGACTGGGGTTTGGCTGAATGGCCTGGTCGCCATAGTAGCGGTCGATGGCGCTCTCGCCCCGGTGAAAGTCCGGGTCTTTGCCTTCGCGCGCAAACTGGTTGTGGCGTTCGATGCTGTCGCAAAATGGTGTGATGGGAACCTGCATCTGCTGCGCTAATGCCTGCAGGGTGTCGCCCTTACAGAGAAAGCCGCTGTCAAACCAGTCCTGGGGCAACAGCGCGTCTCGTTGCACCTTGCCCGGCGGAATCGGCCCCATCATGTAATCGCGGCGCGCACGTGCGTCAAACACCATGTGGCAGGGCACGGAATCCACGCCGTTATTATGGTTGTTCCACAGGGTTTTGATCAGGTCTTCATAGGGGGCGGCTTCATTGCAAAAGCGTTTGCCGCTGCTGTCGACAAAGACCGAGCCGGGCATGGCCTTGCCTGAAATCAGTGCCAGTACCGATCCGTCGGGGAATTTTACCGAGGGTGTCCACCAGGCGCAGTGCATAAAGGCCAGGTCGGCGCCCACCGCCTGTCCCATGGCAATGGCGTCACCGACGTTGCCCGGTGAATCACTGCTGAAGGTTTCGCCTGTCGGCAGCTGTCCATACTGCTGTCGCAGAGTCACGTTCTGTCCCATACCGCCGCTGGCAAATAGGACGCCGCGAAGCGCGCGGATACGCTTGATCTCACCTTGATGAGCTACTTCCAGCCCGATGACGTTGCCGTCTTCAACGAGAAGCTGACGTGCCTCGGCGTTGAGCCAAAGCGGGACCTGCCAGTTCATCAGGGCGCGGCGCAGTCGCACCACCAGAGCCCGGCCGAGGGTTTGTCGGTTGTCAGGCAGGCCTTGCAGGCGGCTGGGTATATCCAGGTAAAAACGCAGGATATTGCGCAGCATCAGGAGCTTGCCCTTTAGCGTCATATCCATGACTTCGCGGCTTTCCTTAACGGTGATGGCAAAGCGCATAAAGCCGCTTTTAAGGAAATCCGGAAATCGTTGCTCCGCGGCGTGCCTGCCGATGCGGCGGCGACTGATGGGCTTGGGCTCCATCGAGCGGCCGCCGGGCTTTGCGCCCGGTGCATCCGGGTAGTAATCGGAATATTTCAGCGCGGCTTCAAAGGGCAGGTCGGCATGGTCTTCGAAGAACTGCAGCATCTTCGGGCCTTGCCGGATATACGAGCGCAGTTTTTCGGTGGGCACATCTGGCCCTACAACCGCCTGCAGATAGGCCAGAGCATCGGCTTCACTGTCGTTGATGCCGCCTGCCTTCATGGACGGGTTGTCGGGAATCCAGATGACGCCGCCAGACAGCGCGGTGGTGCCACCAAACTGATCAGTCTTTTCCAATACGAGGGTTTTCAGCCCGCTGGCCGCGGCGACGACACCGCCGCTCATACCTCCGGCACCGCTACCGACAACCAGAAAATCCACTTCTTCCGTCCAGTTTGGTTCCGTGGCTGGCATCTGCTCTATCCGTTGGCCAAGTATTTCAATCGAGCATAACAGCTGCACACCGTCATCAAATTAACGGCTTGTCATATAGCGTTGGAGTGTAATTTTCTAAACCGGTGTGAACTGGTCACCGCACGAGGGTGAGTCACGAATACCCAGCGTCTAGATGCGGATAAAGACAGGTTCTTCGTTAACGCAGGTGGGTAGGCTTTGATTTTGATCTGCTATCTCCGGGCATACCCTCACCCCGCCCCTCAAAGGGAGAGGGTGAGGGGGCGTACGGCCCCGCAGGTATAGCACTCATATAGCGGTTGTTGAGGCGCTCGATTTACACTCGACGTTACGATGCGCCTACAGTAAGGACTGGATTTTGTCTTCGATTTTCTCGGGCGGCGTCGCTGGAGCAAAGCGCTCTATCACATTGCCTTCGCGATCAATCAAAAATTTCGTGAAGTTCCATTTGATTTTCTTGGTGCCCATCAGGCCGGGGGCTGCTTCTTTGAGGTGACTGAACAGCGGATGAGTATTATCGCCATTCACCTCAATCTTGGCGTGCATGGGAAAGCTTACGCCGTAGTTCAATTGGCAGAACTCCTGAATTTCACCGTTGCTGCCCGGATCTTGTTTGCCGAACTGGTTGCAGGGGAAACCAAGAATGGTCAGCCCTTTATCTTTGTATTTCTTGTAGAGCTTTTCCAAGCCTTCGAACTGTGGGGTGAATCCACATTTGCTGGCAGTGTTAACTACCAGTAGCACCTGCCCGCGGTAGTCGGCGAGGGACTTTTTGGCGCCATTGGTGGCTTCGGCTTCAAAGTCGTAGACTTTGCTCATGGAGCTTCTCCGTGGTTGCGTCGTCTGTGCATTTTGCGCAGTTCACGCGAAATTGCAATCGCTGCCGTTTTAGGGCGCTTCGGGGGCTGGTGGCGTTTCCGCCGTGCCATCGGCTGGGGATTCCGGTTCGGGTTCCGGGATGGCCAGCTCTATTTTCTTGCTTGGATCGCAGGCGCTACCGGCATTCATAGCCCGTTCGACCAGGCTCTGGGCGATTAGAGAGGCACCGCCGGTCGCCATGGCCGCGCTGGTTGACAGGGCAGAACTGAACAAACCACCGGCGTCCACGCCCAGCTTCGGTGATTGTATATCACCGTGAATTTTCACCAGTTTGGCAAGATAGCTCAGGTTTACACCGAGGCCTTTGCGCGCGATGGGGGTGAAGTTGAGGGTCATGCGCTCTTTGCCCAGATCCACTTCACCATCGCCAATAATTTTCATTTTGCTGGTTTCTACGTGAAGGTTCTTTTCACTGACCATTACGCCATTCTTCACATCGAAATAAACCGAAACGCATTCTAGTTGTGTGACGGGATCTGATTTGGCGAAGGGGTTGAGTTTGGTGATGGCTTCAGTAATCCAGTCGGAGCCGATCAGGTCGACCTTGTTGTTATCCATGGTCAGATCCTGCAGGCGGGTGTCTATCTTGCCATTGAGGTTGCTGGCCAGTGCATGCGCGCTGGTACCGTGGGAGGCCAGCTTCAGTTCTACCTTGCCGTGACCGCCGCGAATCTGGGCGGCCTCTTCCAGCCCAAGCGCGCCCACATTTCTGCTGTTAAAAGTCAGTTCTGTTTGGGCCCTATTGTCATTCTCCGTAAAGTTGCCGCTGAAGCTGAAATTCAAGTCATTGTCGGGCAGTTTGATCTGGCTATTGCGCGTGGTCAGTTTGCCCTTGTTGAGCTGAGCGATCAGGCTGATTTCATCAATTCGATTTACGGGTGTGGTCAAACCCTGGATATCGAAGGCGACTTCTGCATCCATCTCCCTAAGCAAACGGTTGTCGATGGTATCGCGGGAGAATAACGGCTTTTTTGTTGCATCGGTTTTGGGCTTTTCTGCCGTGCCGGACGTTTGCTCTGGGCTGAGAAAGCGAATATCCAGATCTTTTCCGCTAACACTGGCGGTAAGCTTTGGACGATCACCGGGCGTATAGCTGGCATCGAGGTTGAGTCGCTGGTCACCCAATTGCATGATGAGCGCCGGGCTGAGTACGCCCTTTAAGGAGCTGAGCTTACCGTCTACGTTCAGCGCGCCGGCCTCGGTGTAGGGCAATTTGGCTGCTTGCCACAAGGTCAGCGTGCTGGGGGCTGCAAGCTGGAATGTCAGCTCCTGTTCTTCTAGCGCGTTCAGGTTGGCTCGACCTTCAGCGTTGAGAGTGATGTGCTCATTCACCGCGAGCTTGAGCTTGGCATCGGCGTCTGCACCTTGGGTTTGCAAATCCAGGGCGGTGAACTCTGCGTCCAGCGAGACGGAATCCAGCGCGTACCCATTTTCTGTGTTTTGAAGGATTTTGCCGGTGCTCGCGGCCACCGCCAGTCGCGGACGTTTCTTATCGCCGCGAATGACGATCTTGGCGTCTATGTCGGCAACCCGCCACTGCTGCCCCGAGAAGGCTTTCAGCACAATATCAGCGTCCAGGTTCACGGCGTTGAGGCCGCTCCAGTCAATCTGGGCCTCTCCAATCTGCTCAGGCTTGGCGGGTGGTTCAGTTATCTCTTTCTCTACCACTTCAGTACCAGCTTCGGCGATGGCTTCAGACTGGAATAACGCCAGCAGCGCGTCGAGATCAACGTGGTCCGAGCGCAATGTTGCACTCAGGTGGTGGTCAGTTGGCGAGTAGACGGCGTTGCCGCTCAAGGCCTGGTCGCCTAGCTGCAGTTCCAGGTCGCTCAGGCGGTAGTGGGAATCAATGCCGAATCGGGTTGTCAGCCGTGCTTCCGGTAGCTCAGGGATCTCTACACCGAGCAGTCGGGAGATAAAGGCGGTGTTGCTGAGGCTGAACGACACTTTGCCGGCACTGCCATCCATCTGCGCCCGAGTGCTCAGTGATGCGTCGACTCGGGTCTGCATGGCGTTATTGCTGAGTGCGAGGTCCAATGCCAGTTGATGGGCCGAGGAGAGGGTAAATTCCCCGTCCAGCTCGAAGGCCTCACCATCGATGGCGGTTCGTATTGCTAGGCGTGCCCGGTTTTCAGCGGTGCGCTCAAGCTGCAGCAATGGCAGGGTGATATGCCGTTGCTGGGCCGGCAGGCTAATCTGGATATCGCCGTCTTCTATCAGAATGTTCTCAAACGCAAAGTCGCCGGGCAGGGCGAACGGCAAGGGTGAAGTGGAAGAATCTTCCTTGGGGGCACTGGATTGGGGCCAGTTGCTGTTGCCGTCTTTGTCGAGGCTATAAATCACCTGTGGGCTTGCGAGCGCCAGTCGGAAAAATGGCTTTTCCAGCGAGGGCCAATCGGTGAGCTCCAGTCTCACTTGCTCGGCGTTAAGCAGTTGCTGCCCACGGTGGGCTACGGCGACGTTCTGCAGTTGCAGGCTGGCCGGCCCGACGCCGCTGTCTATGCGACCAAGGCTGACTTGCAACCCGCTTTGGTCATTGATAAGGCGAGTTATCGGTTGTTTAAACCAGTTGGGTTGGATAACCAGCAGGCTGATGAAGACTAGCAATACCAGCAGCAGCGACGCCAGAGTGACCGCAAAGAATTTAAGTGCTTTCATGAGTCTCAGGGTACCAGCGTTTTTGATTTAATCAGAGTGCGTGACAGCGCGAAGCTGAGATAAATGCCGTATTTTTGGCGGAAGA
Source organism: Litorivivens sp. (assembly GCF_057445395.1). Taxonomy (NCBI): domain Bacteria; kingdom Pseudomonadati; phylum Pseudomonadota; class Gammaproteobacteria; genus Litorivivens; species Litorivivens sp. Next base: position 29,572 of record NZ_JBVBUV010000038.1, on the reverse strand, counting down.
GCGGACCGTCATCAAAGCTCACATTGTCCAGATGGTGGTAGGTTAGTGAAGTGTATAGGTGCCAGTCTTTTTTGGGTTGCCAACGCACAAAGCCGGCGATGGCAGCGCCGCCGTAACCGGCATCGGCATCGTAGGTTGGGCGTTCAGCGGTGGCGAACTCCGGCAACACATTGTGAAAGAAACCGTGGTAGTCAGCACTGCCGTAGAGGGCTTCTATACTGCTGCCCCAGCGCAGTCCGGGGCGCTGCTGGAACTCCCAACGCAATTCCGGGTTGGCGACCCAGCCCTCGTGGTGCATGCCACTGTCACCGACCGAGATCAATGCTCGTGTTTTAAACTCGGCGGTGACCCTGTGGGGGGACTCGAGAGTGACTTTATAGGTGACCGACGGCCCGAGCTCAAATGCCGGGTCGAGATCGTCCATGCCTTCTCGGGCACTGTTATCTTCGCTGTTCACCGGAAGTGATCCGCCACCGCTGATATCCAGCTCCCAGCGCTCGCCGCTAAAAAACAGCCCCTGTATGCCGTTGTCGTCAGCCTTGAGAATATCGCCGCGAAACACCATGTAGGGGAACGGCAGTATGTAGAAGCTATCCTCATCAGCGCCCAGATAATCAGGGCGGTGAAACATCACTGTGCCAAAACCCAGCTCCCACAGTGGTTTTTGCTCAGCGACTGCCGGTGCTGGGTTGAACGCGGTGCACAGCAGCAATAGGAACAGGGAGGTGGCTTGTCGCTTCAAGGGATCTCATCCGGGCCGGGTTTTCAGTAAGTGGGCCGACTTTGCTAAAGTGCATCGCCCGTCTTCTTATAACGACGTAACTTATAACATATTCTTACTGCGGAACTGCCATGTCGGATCACTGGATTACAGCCACCCTGCTGCGGCGCTATAAGCGTTTTCTTGCAGACGTACAATTGCCGAGCGGCGAGACGGTGACGGTGCATTGCCCCAATACCGGCGCCATGACTGGCTGCATGGAGCCCGGTGCCACGATCTGGCTGTCAGTGTCGGATAACCCTAAGCGCAAATATTCCCTGACCTGGGAGCTTATCGAAACCAGCGCGGGAAACCGCATCTGTATCCACTCGGCACGGGCCAACAAGGTGGTCGCCGCCGCTCTGGCAGACAACAACATACCGGAACTGATGGGCTATGAACGCCACCGCCGAGAGGTAAAAGTCGAGGAGGGTACCCGCGCGGATTTTCTGTTGGAGTCGCCAGGCCGCTGCGTGGTTGAGGTGAAAAGCGTGACGCTGGGCTTGTCGGACGGTTATGGCGCGTTCCCTGATGCGGTCAGTGACCGTGCCACCCGCCATGTGCGGGAGCTGGCAAAGGTTGTGGCCAATGGAGATCGCGCGGTCATGATTTTACTGGCCATGCATACGGGTATTCAGCGGATCGGCCCGGCCGACAGTATCGATCCGGTATACGGTGAGGCGGTGCGTGCGGCCATCTCTGAAGGGGTGGAGGTGCTGGCTTATGGTTGCGAGGTTTCGCCCGACGGGATCGTGCTGTCAGGGCGTCTGCCCTTTGAGCCGGTGCTGCCATCAGCGGTTCTCGATGAAATTTAGGCCTGTTGTCGGGGGGGAGCAACGGGAATGAACGTGCGGGAGGAGAAGGGGCTGCAGAAAAAGGCCTGCTCAGCTGCAGGCCCTCAGGCAGGAATTAACCACCATTAAGCCAATCGCGGCAAGTGTATTAAGGTTTTTTTGAAGAAGACAAAGTATTTAAAGCGGTCTTCATGACTCTGGTTTTTTGTTGTCTTCCGCATCGTTAGCTCGCTGCAAACGGATGGCGATGCGGGGCGCCGCAAGGCGAGTTGACTGCCTAACATTTCTCTAGTGTCGCAACGGGGTATAGGTTGGGCGTATTTCGTGTGATGACGTTTGGTTTAAAAGTTATTGCGTTTCAAGTCAGAGGCAATGACTGCGTTCAGCACGGGAGCTAGGTCTGATCCTCAGCCAGGTGCAGCTCGCCGTTGTGCTCGATAATGGGCACTGCTTCAAGGCAGTCGCCCAGGCAGGGGCCGGCGACGCATTCCCCGGTTTCCACAACAAACAGTGCGCCGTGGGTGGCGCACTGTATCAGCGAGTCGTCTCTGTCTAAAAACTGGTTCTCAGTCCAGTTCAGCTCAACCCCGAGATGGGGACAGCGGTTGCGGTAAGCAAAGCACCGACCGTTCTGACGCACGATAAATAGCCCGTGTTGGTCAATCCCCAGACTGCCGGGCTCGGCAATAGTGTCTTTGTGGCAGAGAAACGTCATAGTTGTGGCCATAAAAAGCGCACATTGTACTCAAAGTTTTGTTGTCGCACAGGGCTGGCGAGGGGCGGGCACGGTGCTATGCTCTAAACAGGGCGATAAGGAGAAATGGCATGCAATACCCCTACAGTGTTGTGGACGTGTTTACCGAGCGGGCCTTTAGTGGCGCGCAGATCACTGTGTTTACTCAGGCCGATGGCTTGACTGAGGGTCAGATGCAAATGCTGGCCAGAGAGACCAATCACTCAGAAACGGTGTTTGTCATGCCGTCTGCGGCTGATTGCGCGGCCCGCTTACGAGTGTACTCGCCGCTAGGGGAGGGGGCAGTTGGCAGTCATACCACGGTGGCGGCGGCCTTCGCGCTGGCCGAATCCGGTGGTATTGCCGTGGGGACAGGTTTGAGTAAGTGCGAGTTTGTGCAGGGTGAGCAGCGATTGCCCATTCTTTTCAATCGTTCCGACAAAAGCCTTCTGACGCAAGTGGGCTTCACCGTCACGCCGCAGATTGATCGCTACGTGCCCGCGCAACAGGAATTGCTCGGCATATTGGGTTTGGAATCACAAGATCTCGAAACCCTGAAAGCGCGAGCGCTGTTCGTCAGCTGTGGTTCTCCCTACCTGATTGTGCCACTGCGCTCATTGGATGCGGTTTACCGCGCCGCCTTTCATGCGGAAGCATGGGCGCAGAGCAGCGCCTCGTCGGTGCCGGTTAGTGAAATCCTGGTGTACTGTTCGGAAACCGAAAATCCGGAGGCCGATTTTCATCTGCGGCTGCTGGGGGCAGGGCGCTCGCCTCACGACGATCCGCCAGTGGGCGCTGCAGTGCCGGCCTTTGTCGCCTTTCTTGGTGAAAAGCTGGCGCAGGGCACCCACACGTTGTGGGTTGAACGCGGCACGAAACGCACGCGTCAGAGTCTGTTGAAGGTGGAATTTGAAACCTGTGCCTCGGCGCCGCTCAACGTGAGAGTTGGTGGAGAAGCTGTTCTGGTAGCGCAAGGGCAAATGCGCGCGCCGTGAGCGCACTGCCGCTGGGCGTCCAGTCCACCCGCTGGCCGGCAGCGCCCCTAAACCGTATCGTCGAACGGCGGTTCTGGCGTTACTTTCTCCATGGTGGCGCTCACCATCTTGTCGATATCCACCGGCTGCTGGGGCTCGGGCTCTTCTGGCCTTGGCGGCTGCCGATGATCGTCTGCCAGCTGCAAGGCATATTCAATTTCTGGCCACATCCTGTCGACCACGGCGCGGCCCTCTTCGATAGCGTCGCCGGCTCGCGAGAATTCCAGAAAACCGACGTGTGCCAGGCGTGGTGACAGCGTCACATCGGCAGGCTCGCCGGCCATTCGGCTGCGGGTGATCCGGTCCTGCATCACATTGATAGAGCTGAGCATGACATTAAGCGCGCCGGGCGCCTGTGCTTTGTTGCCGCTGCTCCACAAGTTGCTGGCGGCGCCCTTGATGGAATTGCCTAGGCGGCTGAGCATGGAAAATTCGTCGTCATCCTCGTCGTCCAGATCGGCCTCCTCTGAACCCGCTGGTTCCACGGCAGTAATTTTTGTCGGCGGTTTCACTAAATCACTGTTCAGATTGACGGCAATGATGGTTTCGGCGCCAAGGGCGCGACCGACCGATACGGGAACGGGATTGACCAGACCGCCATCAACCAGCCAGTGATTACCTTGCGCAACGGGTACCAGAACACCCGGTATGGCGATGGAGGCGCGCACCGCGTCCCACAGCGGGCCTTCCTGTAGCCAGGTTTCGCGGCCGCGGTAGAGATCGGTGGCCACGGCCGTGTAGCGCAGCGGCAGATCTTCAATGTTGGGGTTGCCGTAATTTTTCTTGAAAAAGTCGATCAGCCGACCGCCGTGGGCCACCCCACCGGTGGCCAGCAGGCGAATATCCATATAATGCAGTATGTCGCTGTTGGTCAGACCGCTGACCCAGTCTGCAAAATGATCCAGCTTGCCGCAGGCGTAGACGGCCGCTGCGAGGGCGCCTGCTGAGGTGCCGCACACAATATCGGGTTTAATGCCTCGCTCTTCCAATCGTTGAATGACACCAATGTGGGCCATGCCACGGGCACTGCCGCTGCCCAGTGCCAGTGCGATTCGCTTTTTATGCTCTTCCATTGCAGAATTCACCCGCTAACCTCGTTGGCGATAGTATGCAGTGTCGCCGGAAATTCGTCATTTTTTGTGAGTGTGAACGTGAGCGCCGACCAGTTAACCGGTAGTGATGAATCCTTCCTCTGCCACCTCGACGAACACCATCGTTTGCATCCGCAGGCGGCAGCAGCGCTGCAGCGCTTGCAGCTCAGCGCGAGTAAGGCTGGGTTTGATTTGCAGCCGGTCAGCTGTTTTCGCTCCTTTGAGCGTCAGCTGGCAATCTGGAATCAAAAGGCCGGCGGGCAACGCCCGGTGCTGGACAGTTCGGGTAATCCGCTGCGACGCGATGAGCTGGATGACTGGGCTTGGGTGCAGGCCATTCTGCGCTGGTCGGCATTGCCCGGTGCGTCGCGTCATCACTGGGGCAGTGACCTTGATGTATACGATGCGGCCGCAGTACCGGCGGATTATGCGGTGCAACTCACACCCGACGAAGTCAACGTTGGCGGCCCGTTTGCGGCGCTGCATGAATGGCTCGATGCGCGAATTGCCGAGGGCAGCTCGGAGGGCTTTTTCCGTCCTTACGCCTTTGATAGTGGCGGTGTTGCTCCAGAGCGATGGCATTTGAGTTATGCGCCCATTGCTGCGGAATGTGAACGGCAGCTGACGATTGACTGCTTGCTGGCGCGGATTCGAGGCTGTGAAACGTTTGCCCTGCGCGAGGTTGTTGAGGAACATTGCGAAGAAATCTTCGAGCGGTTTGTGAAACCGGCACAAGCGGCGATAACACAGGATGCATTTCTATGACTACGGTCTACGACACCGAAGCGTTGTGGCAGACGATCAAGCAGGAGGTAAAGGGTTTCAGTGAACGCGAACCTGCGTTGGCCAGTTATTTTTACGCCAATATTTTGAGCCATGATTCCTTCGCGTCGGCACTGAGTTTTCATATTGCGACACGGCTGGGTTGCGATTCAGTGCCGGAAATGACGCTAAGCGAAGTATTTGATGCAGCGATGCGCGACCAGCCAGCCATTTTGGAAGCAGCAGTGGCTGATATCCACGCGCATTATGAGCGTGATCCGGCATGCAATTACTTTGCGTTGCCGGTGTTGTACTTCAAGGGATTTCAGGCTGTGCAATCTTACCGCTTTGCGCACTGGCTTTGGCAGCAGGGGCGGCGGTCACTGGCGCTGTTTCTGCAAAACCGTATTTCTACCACTTTGGATGTGGATATTCATCCGGCTGCCGTGGTCGGAGCTGGCATTATGGTCGACCACGCCACGGGTGTGGTGATTGGTGAAACGGCGAGTATCGGCGACAACGTGTCGCTGTTGCACGGTGTGACGCTGGGTGGCAGTGGTACGCAACACAACCCACGTCATCCGCAAGTAGGTGACGGCGTGTTGATTAGCGTCGGCGCTAAATTATTGGGCCATATTCATATTGGTGAAGGCGCAAAAATTGCGGGCGGTAGTTTGGTTGTTGAGGATGTGCCCGCCCATACCACGGTGGCAGGTGTGCCAGCAAAAATCGTTGGAAAACCTTCGCAGGCCTCGCCGTCTCTGGATATGGACCACGGGGTGTAAAAATATTCATTGCAAGATCATATATTAGGCGTAAAGTTATGTACCGAGTTAGCGGTAACTAACTATGAGCGTGTGTTGCAAGCAGCGGGAGGCTATTGCGGAACCATGAGCGTAAAACTATTAGATAATCAGGCCTTTTACGGCTACCGGGTACGACGGACTGTCGATGGTAAACTGTATCAGGAATATTTCTCTCTTAAGCAAAATGGAAAACGTCTGACTGGCGCCAAGAAAAAAGCGGTTGAGACCTTGGCGCAGGATCGTGATCGGGAGCTGGAAACACTTCAGATCAAAGCGCGTGAAGCAGCAAAAGATGAGCGTTGCTTCAATGCAGATGGCTCCGTGAAAGGTATTAGTTACCTGCTTAAGACAGAGAAAAGCGGCAATTTAACGCCGATTTTCCAGGTGGGCATTGCTTCGGAACTGGAACGTAAAACCGTTTGTACCAGTTTCTCACTGAATGCCCACGGCCCCGACGGCGCCTGGGAAAAAGCGGTAGATGCCTACGCTAAACACAAGGCGATCAAGCGTAACAGCAAGCTTTATAAGCGATTGAAATCGGCGATGCCGAAAATCGGTTAACAGCTTTCAGCTGACAGTGTGTGCAGGGTTTACATTGGCTCTGCATTTTGTGTCAGTGCCTGCAATATTGAGCAATATCGGGCAGAATCAACACTCCCATCGCAGGCTTTAGCCACCTCTTCCAGTGCGCTGTACATCTCTTCAAGCTCCTGAATTTTCTGTCGAATGGTGCTGAGTTTCTGCTGTGCGATCGATTTTACATCGGCACAGGTTCGCGCATCCTGCGCCACCTGAATAGACAGCAGTTCGGCAATGTCATTCAGACTAAAGCCCAGCTGTTTAGCGTGGAGAATGAACCGGACCCTGGCAACGCTGTCTTTGGGATAGTAACGATAGCCGTTGCTGCCGCGCGGTGGTGGCGGCAGCAGTCCCTCGCGCTCGTAAAAACGCAGGGTTTCAATATGGCAACCGGTCAGTTTGCTTAATTCACCAATACGGTAGGTCACGTGGCGCGCTCCCGATGTTTCTGCACAGTTCCAGCGTGAGGAAATTAAAGCCTGTAGTAAGGTATAGGGTCAATGCTGGCGTGCAGGCCGTTACCAGCGGTAGAGAAATTCCACAAAATAGCGATCCAGCGCATTCATGGTGCCAAAATGGCTGCCCGGTTGCAGTGGCACGTCCTGGCCATGAGCCTGAATTTCCCGGCGGGTGATGTTGCGTGCCAATAAAGTGACAGACCAATTGTCGTCCAGGCTGGACACCCGTAGATTGGCATTCATTTCCGTGGTGGGGCCCTGGGCATCGATCGGGTCGAGGTCGGTACTGAAAAACTGGTGGTCGCGGAACGTGGCATCTACGCCCAGACCGAGGCTGAAGGGGAGGTCATTCAGGCCGGGGATCAATTGGGTAAGATTCCAGCGTTGTACCAGGGTCGCTTCCCATTCCGGTGCGCGGGTGAGTCTTTTCCCACTGAGATCGCAGGCGCTCTCGCCACTGGTTGCTGTGCATTGGGCGTCCGGGAATTTATCGTAGCGGGAATCGAGATAGGCTAGCGATACATTGAGCGCCAACCAGGGGGCCGGCAGGAGCTGTGATTCGATCTCCACGCCGCGCGAGCGCGCCGATGCTGCATTACCAACGGAAAAATTGGTGCCGTTAAACAGACTGACCTGCAGGTTGTCGAAATCGGTACTGAACAGCCCGATATTCAATGTCGCAGCGCCATTCAATAGGCGCATTTTCGTTCCGGCTTCGTAGGTTTCGGCGTTTTCAGGCTCGAATTCGAGGTTGTCTGCGCTAACGGCTGCTTCGTTGAAACCGCCTGCTTTAAAGGCCTTTGCCCAAGTAGCATAAAAGGTGACTTCGTCGTTCATTTCGTAGCGCACACTGAGCTTCGGGGAAAAGTCCGTTTCTTTGCGCGAGCGGTTTTCGTTGTAGGGTTCTTCAAATAGAAACTGCGCGAAAAAACGTTCGGCCACAAAACTATTGTGACTCAAGATGGCGTGAACATCTTTGGTTTCTTCTGAGTAGCGCGAGCCTGCAATGAGGGCCAGCTGGTCCGACAGATTCCAGGTGGCCTGTCCAAAAATTGCCGCCGACTCAGTTTGTTGATCGAAATAGCGGAAATTGTTCAGCCGATCATCGGCGGGCAGGGGCGTTGTTGCGGCGATGTTCAGCAATTCATTCAGAGTGGCGGGAGAGCCCCGAACAGCGGCGATCACTTCGAGGGTTTGCGCGGTTTCAAGATCGGTTGTGCCCAGCCCGAAGTAGTCGGATTCGAAATAATACAAACCGGCCACATACTCCAGGGCACCAGGCGGCGAAGCCAGGCGCAATTCCAGACTATTTTGTTCATAGGTATCATCGCCGGTCAGTAGCACAATTTCAGCCGGCCCGAAGTCGGCGTCCAGTATGTGTACCTTGTCGAACTCTGAAGTGCCGGCCACGGCTGTGAAGGCATACTCCCCGAGTTCATAGTCAGCTTGTAAGGTAAAAGAGGTGCCTTCGCGCAGAGTATCCTGATTCGCATTCTGGGACGATGTCTGATTGCTTTTATCGGCTTCGGTGTTGGGGTCGTAACGCCGATATACCTCGAGTGTGGCGGGTGTTGCGGCGGTCAGTTCGGTGCCGGTGCTGTTGCCAAAAACACTGGTGTCGGTCGCGGTTAGGTTGATGTCGAGACCTTGCGCCAGTGATGGAAAGTGGAGTTTCAAGCGTTTTATATCGTTATCGCGGCTGCGCATATGGTCATCAATATCCTGCACCTGAGGATAGTCTGCGCGATTGAGATCGGCGGTTGTGTTCTTGATGACCCCTTGCTGATATTCGTTTTCTAAGGCCAGGCGAAAGTGAATTTTGTTATCGATTAGTGGTCCGCCAATCGCAGCCTGGAAGCGGCGCCTGTCAAAGTCGCCTCCTAGCCAGCTGACCTTGCCGGTGAATTCGCGGCTGGCTTGGCCTGTGGTAACGTTGAGCGCACCGGCAATCGCATTTTTGCCAAACAGTGTGCCCTGAGGGCCTCGCAACACTTCAACGCGCTGGGCATCGGTCAGAGCTTCAAACAGATAGTCCTGGCGACCGTAATACACGCCGTCAATAACCAGTGCCACGGACCGCTCAAAGCCTTTGTTGTTGCCCGAGCCAAGCCCGCGCATGGCAACGAAGCCTGTGTAGGGCGTGGCATTGATCACCAGGTTGGGAGCGAATTGTGAAAGCTCTCCAATATCGGTAATACCGACATCGTTGATGAAGTCTTCGCTCAGCGCAGTGATAGAGATCGGCACATCGCGGATATTTTCCGCGCGTTTTTGAGCCGTAACGATCACCTCTTCGATCACCGTGGCTTCATTGGCGAGGCTGAGGCCTGCCAGCCATGCCATCAGACCGACAGCGAAATGTGCTGTGTTTGGTTTTGCCATCGCGGGTGTCTCGCTGTTGTTCTTATGCGGCTTATCATTTCACAGAAAATGTGGCACTGTAAATGTCGATAAAATGAGGGCCATAAGTCTGAGTCCAGATTGTTGAACCAATTGAATGCCCTCCTCCGTCGTTTCATTCCGGGGCCGGGGTCAGGCCGACTGGCGACATAATAAAAAGGAGAGAACCATGGTTACACGGTTTCGATGGCTAGCCAGCTCGCTGGGCGCATTATGTTGCTGTGTACTGGCGCAAGCTGCGGGAGCTGCAGAGCCCAGGTTGTTGTGGGGCGATACCCATGTGCACACGGCGTATTCCTTTGACGCCTTCCTTAATAATAATCACAGCGCAACGCCCGAGGTGGCATACCGTTTTGCTCGTGGTGAGCCAGTGGTGCACCCTTACCATCGCGCGCGTATGCAGATCAGTGCGCCGCTGGATTTTATTGCTATTGCGGATCATGCCGAGTTTCTGGGTGTGGCCAGGGAAGTGTATTTCAATGGCGTACAACTGGACGATCCCGGCCCATTGGATCGTATCAAGGGTTGGCTCACGGAGCGCCATATTCGCCGGCTGATCGATGGTGATGCGGGGTTTGATGCATTTATTGAATTGCTGCCCCACAAGGGCGACCCACGTCTCTCCGCAAAGAATTTGTGGCAGGACACGGCGCAGCCAATTATTAACTCCGAGGCATTGGAGAAGAAAACCTGGCAATCACTGACTCGTCTGGCTGACGAGAACTACGTGCCGGGAGAGTTTACGACGTTTGTCGCCTGGGAATGGAGCTCGCTGCCGGGTGGCGCGAATTTGCATCGAGTAGTCATGACCAGTGCCAGTGGCGAGACTGCCAGTCAATTCCAGCCCTTTGGCTCGGACGATAGTCCCTATCCCGAAGATCTGTGGGCGTGGCTGGATGCCACCAGCAAAGACACCGGTGCAGAGTTTTTGTCTATTCCGCATAACTCCAACATATCCAAAGGCTTCATGTTTCCGGAAGAGACCCTGCGCGGAGATCCCTTTACTGAAGCCTATGCACGCAAGCGGCTGCAGTATGAGCCAGTGGTGGAGGTGACACAGATAAAAGGTGACTCGGAAACGCACCCAGTGTTCTCACCGACCGATGAATTTGCAGATTTCGAAACCTACCCCTTCTACATTCAGCAGGAACCTCAGGATTATCAGCCTCACAGGGGGGATTATGTCCGACCTGCGCTGAAACGGGGCTTGACCCTTGAGCAGCGTCTGGGTGTGAACCCCTATCAATTTGGTCTGATTGGCTCAACTGACAGTCACAGCGGGTTGGCTACGGCGGAGGAGGCGAACTTTGGGGGTAAACTGGCCAGAGATTCAACGCCGGAGACCAAGAGTCGGGCCGATGGCCGCGAGCAGTTCGCCAGTGGCTGGAGTATGTCTGCGTCCGGGATGGCGGCGGTGTGGGCTGAGGACAATACCCGCGAAGCAATCATGGCGGCGCTAAAGCGTCGCGAAGTTTATGCAACCACTGGGCCGCGCATTGCCCTGCGAGTATTTGGCGGTTGGGACTATGCCTTGGGTGATGCCCAGGCGACCGACCAATCACTGCGCGCGCGCGGTGTGCCCATGGGCAGTGAATTGACCGCCGGCGAAGGCGCGCCGCGGTTGGTTATTCAGGCACTGAAAGACCCCAATGCTGCCAATCTGGACCGTGTGCAGGTGGTGAAGGGGTGGCTGGATGAAGCGGGCGCTAGTCAGGAGCAGGTGTTTAATGTGGCCTGGGCCGGTGAACGCAGTCTCGACGCTGGTGGAAACCTGTCGCCCTTGCCGGTTACGGTAGATTCACGTACGGGGCGTCACAGTGATGCCCATGGCGCTGCCAGTCTCCAGGCTGTGTGGCAAGATCCAACTTTTAATCCCGCGCAAAGCGCCTTTTACTACGTGCGGGTGCTGCAAATTCCCACCGCTCGGCACGTGTATCTGGATGCACTGGCGCTGGGTAAAGATAGACCAGACGAGGGCGCGTCGATTATCCAGGAACGGGCTTACAGCTCGCCAATTTGGTATTCGCCCAAGTAATGCTTTGTTGCGCTAAAGCAGCACCCAAAAAAAGGAACTGCAATGGCAGTTCCTCTCTTTGGTCTTCAACGCCCAGACATTTTGCATGTCCGAGCCCTAGACATCAGAACGCGGGCTTATCGTCTGCAGATTCGTAACGAGAAACGCTGTCCAGAATTTCCTGTTTGGCAGCGGCCGCGTCGTCCCAACCTTCTACCTTGACCCACTTGCCGGCTTCCAGATCTTTGTAGTGCTCAAAGAAATGCTGAATCTGGTTGCGCAGCAACTCAGGCAGATCAGTAGCTTGCTCGATATTTTTGTAGATCGGCGTCAGTTTGGTGACGGGCACGGCAAGCAGCTTGGCGTCAACGCCAGACTCGTCGGTCATTTTCAGAACGCCAACGGGGCGGCAGCGAATAACGGAACCGGCCAGCAGCGGGAATGGGGTAGGTACCAGTACGTCTACCGGGTCGCCATCTTCAGACAGGGTGTGGGGCACGTAACCGTAGTTGCAGGGGTAGTGCATGCAGGTCGCCATGAAACGGTCTACGAAGATTGCGCCGGAATCTTTGTCCACTTCGTATTTGATTGGATCAGCGTGGGCTGGAATCTCAATGATTACGTTGATTTCTTCGGGTACATTCTTGCCGCTTGGCACGTCGTTCAGGCTCATGGGTGTCCTCGGATGCGTAAATGAAAAAGGATTTACCTGCCCGTGCGGCAGGCGGTCGAAAGGCGCGCATTATACAGGCTGTGGAGACCAGGTAGAAGCAACGTGGTGTTTATTTGACCAGTCGGTGGTTAGCAAATCCCCCTCCGAGCTGCTATACCCATAGTGGAAAACCGCTGATTCTTGGTTAAAACCGGCGTCGGATGGATGCTATTCATAATTATTAAGGGAATTGAACCTGCGCAGTAATTCCTCCTGGATCTGAGGACTTCACCATGACCGGACATCTTGCAGTGCCCCCGCTGTTTGGGGTTGTCGGCCTGATTTGCGCCTTTGTAATTTATGGGGTCGTCAAGAAATACCCCGCCGGTGATGCGAAAATCAAAAAAATTGGCGATGCCATTCACCTCGGTGCCATGGTCTTCATGCACCGTGAATACCGCACGCTGGCCATCTTCGCGGCTGTGCTGCTGGTAATCCTGTTCTTTACACCGGGCCTGGGTCCGCAAACCGCACTGGCCTTTGTCGCGGGCGCGGTTTCCTCAGCGCTGGCGGGGTATATCGGTATGTATACGGCTACCCAGGCCAATGTGCGCACCACCATGGCCGCCCACACCCAGGGCGCGGCGGAGGCTTTGACGGTTGCCTTTTTCAGTGGCTCGATCATGGGCTTGTGTGTGGCGTCGCTCGGGTTGATTGGGCTGGGTTCTCTGTATTGGTATTTTGGGGGCGATCCGGCCACGGCCCACTATATCCACGGCTTTGGTATGGGCGCTTCGTCGGTGGCGCTGTTCTCTCGGGTCGGCGGCGGCATATACACGAAAAGCGCTGATGTGGGCGCGGATCTGGTGGGCAAAGTGGAGGCGGGTATTCCCGAAGACGATCCCCGCAACCCGGGAGTGATCGCCGATAACGTGGGCGATAATGTGGGCGACGTGGCGGGGATGGGGTCTGATATTTTTGAGTCCTATTGCGGCTCCATGATTGCCTCTATTGCGATTGCGTCCACTATGATCACCAGCACGCTCGGCTCACAGCAAGCGTTGATGTTTTTACCGCTAGTGCTGGCCTCTACCGGGCTCACGGCCTCCATCGTGGCGATTATGGTCGTCAAATCCCTGTCGGCGAAATCGCCGGAAGTTGCTCTGCGCATCGGTACCATTGCGGCGGCCGTGCTGTTTATTGGCGCTGCATACCTGCTCATCGAGACGGCCGGTATTTCGGTCAACGTCTGGTTTGCCGTGCTCACGGGTGCCGTAGGCGGCATTGTGATCGGCCTGGTTACGGAGTATTACACCGCCTCGGAACCGATCCGCAAGATTGCACGTGCCGGCGAAACCGGTGCGGCAACGGTAATGATTACCGGGTTGGCAGTGGGTATGCAGTCCGTGGTGGTGCCGGTGCTCACCATTGGCGCCATTATCTATACATCGACCGAACTGGCGGGTCTCTACGGTGTGGCGATTGCGGCGGTGGGTATGCTTTCCACGGTGGGAATGACCATGGCCATCGATGCTTATGGTCCGGTGGCGGATAACGCCGGGGGCATAGCGGAAATGGCCGGGCTGGGCAAAGAAACGAGGGACATTACCGATTCTCTTGATCGGTTGGGAAACACCACAGCGGCCATCGGCAAAGGCTTTGCCATTGGCGCAGCGGCGCTGGCGGCACTGGCTATTATCGCTGCGTTTGTGGAAGTGATGCAGCACAACGACCCAAGTTTTAGCCTGCATTTGGGTGACCCCAAAGTACTGGTGGGCATGTTTATCGGTGGCATGCTGCCTTTCCTGATTGCCTCAATCACCATGACGGCGGTGGGCGATGCGGCGTTTGAAATGATTCACGAAATCCGCCGCCAGTTTCGTGAAATTAAAGGCCTGCTCGAAGGCACCGCTGAGCCGGATACCGAGCGCTGCGTGGACATTGCCACCAAGGCGGCGTTGAAAAGAATGATTCTGCCCGGGGTGATTGCCGTTGCTGCGCCTGCGGTGGTGGGCTTCGGGATAGGTGCGGAATCGCTGGGGGGAATGCTGGGTGGCGGTCTGTTGGGCTGTGTACTGCTGGCGCTTACGATGGCTAACGCTGGGGGTGCCTGGGACAACGCTAAAAAGTATGTAGAGCAGGGCAACCTCGGTGGTAAGGGGTCACCTGTGCATGCCGCTACTGTAGTCGGTGATACCGTGGGTGACCCCTTTAAGGATACCTCTGGTCCGTCGATGAATATCCTGATTAACGTGATGGCAATCGTGAGTTTGGTTATTGCGCCAATTCTCTAGCACAGCACGGCAAGTGATTTTTTTGGCGCGGCGAGGCTCTGATCTAGAGCCTCGCCGCTATCGGTTAGTGGCTAGGACTCGCTGCTGAGCATGTCATCGTGCTCCACCATGTTCCAAGGCAGGTTGCCGGGTGATATCTCAAGGAAGATCAAGTGCTTCTCGAACTTGTCCAGAATATCAATAATGATGTCATGCTGGTCGAAGCCGAAAATATCATAGGACTGACCGCCCAGGCGCAGAAATACTTCCGCGCGGTAATAGACCCTGCCAGACTCTTTGCCATGTAGCATTTCCGGAAAGGCGTAGTCCGGAAGTTTGTTCTCGATCAGGCGAATCTCGTAGATGAAATCGACCTTATCGTCGCGTTTCACTTCCAGGTAGGTGCGCGCGTTGTCCGCGTCGACATGAATCTGCGCATTCCAGTGCAGCATGGACAGCTCACGCTCCACCCGGCTCATGGCCTTGGTGACCGTGGAGGCCATAAACTCCTGAACCTCTTCCTTGTCTGGAAATGTTACCAATCCGAGTAAGCGGCGTTTCCAGAGGCCGCGCCCCGTCGTGCCTGAGAACCGATTCTGGATTTCCAGCTGCAAACTGCGGTGGTGGTGGCTCTCAATGACCAGTGCCCGCCACATGCCCAACGCCGAAATAATCATGATGATCGAAAACGGCAAAGCACTGGCAATGGTCATGGTCTGCAGTGCGCTGAGGCCGCCGGCAAGCAGCAGCACAGCGGCGACCGCGCCTTCGGAGGTAGCCCAGAATACACGATGCCAAACTGGCGATTCCTGGGCGCCGCCCGAGGCCAGTGAGTCAATCACCAGCGAGCCGGAATACGAGGAGGTCACAAAAAAGGTAATAATCAAGATGACCGTGATAAACGAAACAATGGATGAAAACGGCAGAATTTCGTACAGCTTGAACAGAGCGATGGCGTGGTCTGCCTGCACCTGGCCAATCAGGGCGGTGTACCCCTCATTCATGATTTTGTGCAGGGCGGTGTTGCCGAATATTGAAAACCAGAGAAACGTGAAGATGGTTGGCACCAGCATCACCCCCACCACAAACTCGCGGATGGTGCGACCACGGCTGATTTTTGCCACGAACAGGCCCACGAAAGGCGCCCAGGCGATGGTCCAGCCAAAGATGAACAGCGTCCAGTTGCCGATCCAATCGCTACGGGTATAGGCCTGCAGGTTGAAAGTGCGCTCGACAATAAAGTTCAGGTAGCTGCCCGTGTTCTGCAGAAAACTCTCCAGAATGTGCACGGTTGGCCCGGCGATAAAGACGAACAGCATCAATGAAACTGCCAGCACCATATTGACAATGGACAGGCGCTTTACGCCCTTATCCATACCTGCCACCACGGACAGGATGGCCAAGCTCGTAATCAACGCAATGCTGATGATCTGGACCGTTGTACTGACGGGGATGCTCGGCCACAGATAGTTGAGGCCGGCGTTTATCTGGGCCACAGACAACCCCAGCGTAGTGGCGATACCAAACAGTGTGCCGAGAATGGCGAACACATCAACCACGTGCCCGGCCGGGCCGTAGATCTTGTCGCCAATCAGTGGGTACAGGGCCGAGCGCATCGACAGTGGCAAACCGTGGCGGAAGGCAAAGTAGGCCAGCACCAGTGCTACCAGCCCGTAGATGGCCCAGATGTGGAAACCCCAGTGGAAGAAGGCAATCTGCATAGCCTGCTTGGCGGCATCAATGGTCTCACCGGCACCTGAGGGCGGTGAGGCGTAGTGTAGTACCGGCTCCGCGACCCCAAAAAACAGCAACGCGATGCCGTAGCCGGCGGAAAACAGCATGGCGAACCAAGCGGGGAAGCTGTATTGCGGGTCCGCGTGATCCGGGCCCAATTTGATATGCCCCCAATCGGTAAAGGCAATGCCGACAATAAAGATCAGGAAGAAGGCCACCGACAGCATATAGAACCAGCCAAAGGTGTCGGTGATGTAGCTCAGGGTGGCGCTAAAGGCTGCACCTGCCATTTCCGGGTTGCTGATGGTGCCGAGCACCAGCAGTACGATAACCACCACGGCGGGTACAAACACGGGAACCAGAATACTGGAGGTGCCTGCGTGTTTCTCCTGAGTCATTGGTATCTCCCTGAATTCAGAATGTTTTTAAGCGTATAACGGGTGCAAAGTGAAATACCCTAAAGCACTGAAGGGGGGATTGAAAGACGCAATTGGTACCGAAGGGGGCGTGACGCCGCTACGCGGCATTGCAATCGGAACTGCTAGGTGCTTGCAGGCTCCAGCACGATTAATGGGATAACCCGACCGGAAACAGCCGATGCCCGTTCCTGATAGTCATCAAAACCCTGATAGACCTCCATCATTTTTCCCCAGAAATAGTCCTTTTCCTCTCCGTGGGCTTCTCGTGCCAGCATTGCTACCGGCTTGCGGCCAATTTGCATGGTGCAATGCGGGTTTGCGCAAAGATTGTAATACCACGCGGGGTGACCTGCGCAGCCTGCCTTGGAGGCAATGAGAATCACCTTGCCATCGACTTGCCCGTAGAGCAGGCACGCTTCGCGCCATTGTCCGGATTTGCGTCCCTTGCTGGTCAGAATGCCCACTGGTGACATAAAGAAAAACGTGCGCATTAAGCGGCCGCCGCTTTTCTTGAATACCCAGGCCTGAATACGACTCATGCGCTGCATGATCTTGATCGCTGCGGGCTCACGTTCCTGCGAAAAGAGTTTCAGCTTTTGCTCTGGCATGGTTTGGTTCCGGGGCTTCAGTTATGGTTTTGATTATCCAGCGCGGAGCCGCTCTGTCCAATAGCAATTGCGGCCTTTGCGGGCTCGTTGGGATGGCAAGGCGGTGCATAATCTGTCACCGGCGGCTGTGGACTACATTAATTTGCGCAAAGCGCGTAAAGTCACACTGCGCGGCGTTGCTGCGTTGTTTTGCATCCCAGTTCAGGATATTCCTCGCATGTCATTGTTGTTCGAAGAAATAGACAGTCAGCCCTCTCCCCTGGGGGAAATCTCGCTGCGCCGGCGTCGTATACCGGCCTTTGGCGAGCGTGATATCTACGAGGTAAAGCTCGGCGAAGAATTCTTGATGTCCAGTATGTTTGTCGACGCTGAAGAAGCGCTGGCCACATTGGGCCTGGCAGCCGTACGTGGTGACTCACTGACGGTGGTTGTCGGTGGGCTGGGCTTGGGCTACACCGCCGTCGCTGCGTTACAGGATGAGCGTATTGCCGAACTGCTGGTGGTGGATGCCATCGACACGGTGATCGACTGGCACAAGAAAGAGCTGGTGCCGCTGGGTAAGATACTCAATGCCGATGACCGCAATCGCTATGTGCTGGGCAGTTTTTTTGATCTGGCGACAGCGCCGGCGACGGGCTTTGATCCAGACCATCAGGGCAGAAAGTTCGATGCCATTTTGCTCGATATCGACCACTCGCCTACCGAGTACCTGAATTCGGCCAACGCCAGTTTTTATACCACGGAAAATCTGGCATTGATGGCCGAGCAGCTCAAACCCGAAGGTGTATTCGCAATGTGGTCGCAGAATTTGCCCGAGGCCGAGTTTGAAGCCCTGCTCAACACGGTGTTTGCGCAGGTTGAATCCCATGTGGTGCGATTCTATAACCCACTGCAGAATCGGGAGTCGACCAATTCGGTGTACGTATGTAAAAAATAGCCTGCGAACGTTAATCGGGAGAATAAAATGAAGACGCACTTCAAATCGTTCACACAAAGTACGCGCGAGGATTGGCAGATTATCGCGGGCGAGCAGATCAAGTTTATGGCGGACCTGCCCAATCGGGTTCTGGCTCACCTTCAATTACTGGACGGAGACTGTGGTGGTTTCCCCATCGACCGTCTGCAACATTGCCTGCAAACCGCTGAGCGCGCAGCGGAGGCGGGCGAGGATGAGGAATACGTGGTGTGTGCGCTGCTGCACGATATCGGCGATACCTTGGGTAGCTATAACCACGCAGACGTGGCGGCGGCCATTTTGCAGCCGTTTGTGTCCGAGGCCAACCATTGGATGGTGAAGCACCACGGTATTTTTCAGGGCTACAATTTCTTCCATCACCTGGGCATGGATCGCAACCTGCGCGACAACTATCGGGATTGCGAATATTACGAATACACCGCACGGTTCATTGCCAAGTACGACAATCTTGCGTTTGATGAAGACCGGCCGAGACTGTCACTCGAGCTGTTCGCGCCCATGGTGCAACGGGTGATGGCGCAGCCCCGGCAGAGTCTGTACAAGGCGGTTCTGGAGGGCGAGACCTGAGCTTCAGGGCCTGACAGCAGGGCGCTGTGCAGTAGGAAAAGTTCCTGCTAGCATCATCGCGTTATCGTCCGATTCAATATTGTCCTCAAGAGGATGGCATCATGGTGACGACCAATCGCGAGTCCGGTACCAATGTGCACGAAGTGGCCGATGGTATTTACCGCATCAATACCCCTATGCCACCCAGCTTTATTCCCGGTGGTTTCTCCTTCAATCAATACCTGCTGGCGGGTGATGAGCCGCTGTTATTCCACACTGGCTTGCGGAAGATGTTTCCACTGACACTGGAAGCGGTGCGCGCGGTGATGCCTGTTGATCGCCTGCGTTACATTGGCTTTTCGCATTTTGAGGCCGACGAATGTGGCGCTCTGAACGACTGGCTGAGCGTAGCGCCCCAGGCTCAGCCGGTCTGCAGTCAGGTGGCTGCCATGGTGTCGGTAAACGACTACGCCGATAAGCCGGCTCGGGCGATGGGGCATCAGGAGGTGCTGGACACTGGTGGCCATCGATTGACGTGGCTCGACACGCCGCACTTGCCGCACGGATGGGAAACCGGTTACTTCTTTGATGAAACCACGCGCACACTGTTGTGCGGTGATCTGTTCACCCAGCCCGGTGTTGGCGAAAAGGCGATAACCGAAGACGACATACTCGAACCCAGCGAAGCTTCCCGAGCAGAGATGGATTACTTCTCGCACTCCAAGCATGCACCGCACCTACTTGAGCTGCTGGCTGCTACCGAACCAACCACACTGGCCTGTATGCACGGCAGTGCCTGGAAGGGCGACGGTGCGGGCTTGCTGCGCGAGCTGTCCAGTCGTATTACCTAAGGTTTGCGTAACGTTTCAGCCCCAGGTTTTTCACTGGGGCAGCGCGCTCTTATGCCACATCACACCCCCGGCGTTGATGCCTTGCTACTGACGGTTGTCAGCGCATTTTCAAAGGCCAGCATTTCCTGTCGGAGTTTGGTGCTGGATGCATTGTAAAACGTCACATGCCCCATTTTTCGGCGCGGTGCCGGCCGTTTCTCATACCAGTGCAGGGTGTTGTTGCTGTTCAGAGTTGCCAGCGGCGGCTTTTCGGTGCCGAGCAGGTTGACGATGCCCGCGTAGCCCCTGGATTGGGTGGAGCCAAGCGGCAGCCCGCTGATGGCCCGCAGGTGATTCTCAAACTGATCGGTGCAGCCGGCACCCACTGTCCAGTGTCCGGTGTTATGCACTCTGGGCGCAATCTCATTGACGATTACCCGGTCGCCGATTACAAACCATTCGATGGCCAGAACGCCAACATAATCCAACGCACGCAGTATGGTTTGGGTGTGCTGAATAATGGCAGCTTTGGCGGCTTCGCTGACACGGCGCGCCGGGGCGTAGGACATTCTCAGAATGCCGTCTTCAACACGGTTAGCGGTTAATGGGTAGAGCGCAATCTCGCCGCTCAGCGCACGTACGGCAATGCTGGAAACTTCCTGGCTGTAGATCACGGCGTGCTCAACAATCCAGCCGTTAGCGGTGGTCTGGGTGTTTATGTGCTGCAATTGCTGGTTGTCGCGAATATAGAACTGGCCCTTACCGTCGTAGCCTTCGGTCAGAGATTTTGCGTAGACCGGTTGTTCAATATGATCCAGCTCGGCGAGGTTCTCTAGATGCCGATACGGCGCGATGGGTATGCCTAGTGATTCCAGAAATCGGCGCTCAGCCAAGCGATTTTTGCAGATGCTGAAGGCGCTGAGCGAGGGGCGCAAGGGATGGTGCCGGGCTACCTGCGCCAGCACGGCATCGGGCAGTTGCTCCGACTCCATGGTAACGGCATCGACAGCGCCCAGCTGTGTTAAGAGCGACGCAATCGAGCTTTCCTGATCCGGGGAATAGGTCAACACTCTACCCAGTTGGCGGATGGCTCTGGATTCGTCAGCTTGCGACTGTTTGATGATAAAGGTGAATTCGAGACCCATGCGCAGCCCGGTGAGGGCGAGCATTCTTGCCAGTTGACCGCCACCAAAAATCGCTATGTGCACTATTGCACCTCCCAGGAAACAGCGGCACTTTGGTCGGCCCGCCATTGCTGGAGTTTTGCCATGAGAGCGGTATCGTGTGTGGCAAGCATCTGGATCGCGAGCAGCCCGGCATTAAAGGCGCCGCTTTCGCCGATGCTTTGGGTGGCAACCGTAATGCCTTTCGGCATTTGCACGATCGACAGCAGGCTGTCGAGTCCGTTAAGTGCCTTGGACTGTACCGGCACACCGATGACCGGCAGCGGGGTAAGGGCGGCCAGCATACCGGGCAGGTGAGCGGCGCCGCCTGCGCCGGCGATGATAACTTTGTACCCGGCTTCGTAGGCGCCGCTGGCAAAGTCAAACAAGCGCTGCGGCGTACGGTGGGCAGAAACCACAAAGGTATCGGCCGGTAGATCAAATTGTGCAATTACGTCGGCTGCGAACTTGAGTGTCGGCCAATCAGATTTTGAACCCATGAGTACTGCAATTTGTGCTGTTGTGTGTGTCTTGTTCATGCCAGAAAGATCTCAACCAGAGTGATGTACAGGGGGATGCCGACGATAACGTTGAAGGGAAACGTTACGCCGAGTGATGCAGTGATAGACATACCGTGATCAGCCTCCGGCAGCGCGGCGCGCATGGCGGCTGGCACGGCAATATAGGAAGCACTGGCGCCCAGAACGGCGAGCAGAATTACACCACCCGGGGACAGGCTAATGACGTTGGCAATGGCCGCACCGAATAGGGCGCCGATCAACGGCATGGCGATGGCAAAGGTGATGAGAAAGCTGATGCTGTCTTTCAAAGCACGAATTCGATCGGCTGCAACCATTCCCATCTCCAGTAGGAACAGGGCCAATACGGCGGGGAACAGATCGATAAACAGCGGCGATATGCGCGGCATCTGCTGCGCGCAGGCGTAACCGATCAGCAGGCCGCCGGTCATCAGCACCATGCCCTGATTAAAGAACACTTCGTGCAGCACTTCTCGTTTGTCGGTGCTCTTGTTTGCGCTGTTGTTTGGGCTATTGGCCAGCGCCAGACCCACAGCGATGGCAGGCATCTCCAGAAGCACTACAAATAAGGGGAAGTAAGCCTCGTAGGCGATCCCTCGGTTTTCCAGCACCGCCACGGCTACCGCGTAGGTGCCCACGCTCACTGAGCCGTAGTGGGCGGCTAGTGAAGCGGCGTCGATGCGCCTCAGACGACCGATGGCATAGGCGAGCACAAAGGCGATTAGCGGGAGAATCACCCCCAGGCTGACCACCCAGAGCGATTGCGTAATGATGTTGGCCGAGGCGTGCTTGGCAAGCGCTACACCACCTTTCAGACCAATGGCCAGCATCAGTATGATGGTGAGGCTTTTATATAGCGCCTCGGGGAGAGTAAACGGTGACTTCAGCAGTCTGGCGATGACACCCAGTAGAAAAAAGGCAACAACAATATCTATGCTCACAAGGTGTCTCCTCTGACACTGTTATTCATTTTGGTGGCAGCGTTACTCAGGCGAGCGGCCTTGCCAGACCGCATCATATACTGGGCCGCATTCATGGTGGCCAGTAGCACGCCAGTCAGTACCGCCGCAGAGCCGGCTTCGCCGGTGGTGTTAAGCCACAGGCCCATGATCAACAGGGTGCTGGCAACGCTAAGGCCAAAGAAGAGTTGCTGTTGCAAGGCAGTTGAGGTGGTCAGTTCGCTACGCATTGTGGGGCTCCAAGTGGCTATGCGCGGCATATTGCTTGAGAATAAGGATAGATAATAATAGATATTATATATCCAATGATTAGATTATTATCTATGCAATGAAAGTGCCCTGGAGGGTGGCTTGTGGCTAAGAACCTTGTGCAGAACCTGTCCCGTGCGGCAACGCTTAGGCAGCTCGAAATACTGGCGACGGTTTACCGACTGGGGAGCATCAAGGCGGCCTCAGAATTCCTGCACCTAACCCAGCCCACGGTATCCATGCAGCTGAAGAAACTGTCAGAGTCGGTGGGTATGTCGCTCTACCAGATGATAGGGCGCAAACTGACGTTTACCGATTCCGGCCGGGAAATTGCTCAGTCGGCGACACGCATTTTCGGTGAGCTGGGGGCACTGGAAATGCGACTGGCAGATTTGCGAGGCTTAAAGGCGGGCGCGCTGCGACTGTCGGTGGTTACCACCTCCAAATATTTTATTCCGCATATGCTTGGCCCCTTTTGCGAGCGCTATCCGGGTATCGATATTCAACTGAACGTGGGGAACCGGCGGCAGATCATTGAGCGTCTGGAAAAGGGCGGTGACGATTTCTATGTATTTAGTCACCCGCCGGAAGATGTCGATACCGTCTCCACGGAATTTCTCTTGAACCCGCTGGTGGCGATTGCGCCGGCGTCACACCCGCTTGCACGAAAGCGACGAATCTCACTGGCTCAGCTGGCCCAGGAACCTTTTCTCATGCGCGAGCAGGGTTCGGGCACGCGCTTCGCGATAGAGCAATTTTTGCAAAAACATCGCCTTAAGCTGAACGTTAAGATGACCATTGAAAGCAACGAAGCCATCAAGCATGCAGTGATGTCGGGTCTGGGCATTTCGATACTGTCTGCTCATACGCTCACCTTCGGTGGCAACGCGGGGTTGGTTGAGTTGCGTGTGGAGAAACTTCCCATCACCACCTCCTGGCATATGGTGTGGCCTAAAAGCAAATCGTTGTCGCCTATAGCCGACCGTTTTCTCCAGTATGTTCACGACGAGGGGCGCCAGTTGATCGAAAGCGAATTCAGGCGCACAGGGTTGGTCACGAAGCAGCTGCGGTAGTCGGTCAGTGGGGGGCAACCTGGCGAGGTTCCGCGTTGCGTGCTAGGGTCAATAGAGCCTTTCTTTCTAAGTGGGCTCGGATGTTGCGGTCAAGTAGCCGGCAGTTTCATCGTAATTCTATACGTATTCCTATCGGGCTGTTCTTCGAGTTGTCACTCGGAAGGCAGTGAACAGGACAAGAGCATGGACATCATCGCGCTGTTTAAAGCTTACGCCGAAGCCTTTGAACTAACCTATGAAGACGACGACTGGTCGCGTCTGGAGCCGCATTTCGCACCGCAGGCGTGCTATCTGCCGGGCAATGGACAAACGCTCAATGGGCGGGAAAAGGTTATTGCCTATCTTAGAGATAATGTGAATAAGATTGATCGGCGTTTTGATAGTAGAACACCCTCGCTGGTGGACGCTGCCATAACAGACAACCAGTTCAAGTTGACCTGGCGAGCAGAATACAAAAAAGAGGGTCTACCCGATCTGGTGATTGGCGGTCTGGAAATCGCCACCTTCGAGGACGGGCGGATTGTCCATCTGGAAGATATCTATGAACCTGAGGTGGTTGCAGGTTTTGAGTGGTGGATGAGTGAATACGGCGACCGTTTGGTCTAACACGATAAGCGATTGGGCGCTCCCGCGGTAAAGGGGAACGGAGCAAAGCTATTCCCCAGTTTGTGTTTCCTGCTAGCGATTAATGCGGCTCAATACCGCTTTCAAATACCGGGTTTCCGGAATCGCCGGATGTACAGGATGGTCAGGTCCTTGCATGCCTTCTGCCAGAATCTGCGCATTGCGATCTACGTGTCGTGAAGCAGCGCGGATGATATCCAGCAATTCCTCACGCGGCATATGCATGGAGCAGGACGCGGAAATCAGATAGCCGCCGGGGTTGAGCAGACGCATAGCCAGTTCGTTAATACGCCGGTAAGCCTGAATGCCCTGCTTTTGGTCTTTTTTACGTTTGATAAAAGCTGGCGGGTCGACCACGATCACATCAAATCGCTGCTCATCGTCTTTGAGCTGCTTGAGTGCGTCGAAGGCATCACCCTGCAGCGTGTTCATGCGCTCACCAACACCGTTTAAATCTGCGTTAGTGTGTGCCTTGTCGAGGGCCAATTCTGAGGCGTCATTGCACCACACTTCCTCGGCGCCAAAGACGGCGGCCTGCACACCAAAGCTTCCCACATAACTGAATACATCCAGTACCCGTTTGCCGGGAACAAGCTCACGCAGCCACGCTCTATTCGGGCGTTGATCGTAGAACCAGCCAGTTTTCTGGCCGCTGCTGAGCGGTGCCAGGAAGCGCACGCCGTTTTCAATTAGCTCCACATCTTCAGGCGAGGTGCCATACACACAGGAGACTTCTTCTGGCAGGCCTTCAAGTGTGCGAACGGATGCGTCGTTGCGCAGTAAAATGGAGGCGGGGTCGAGTATTTTTTGCAAGGCGTTGATCACTGGCTCACGCAGGGCTTCCATGCCGGCGGTATTGAATTGAACAGCAAGGTGGTCACCGAAGCGGTCAACGACCAGTCCAGGCAGTAGGTCACTTTCACCGTAGATCAAGCGATAGCATGGGTTCGGAAAAAGTTGCTGGCGCAGTTCCAGGGCCTGCTTGAGCCGTTGCTCTATCTGTTTCTGGCCAAAGGCGGTTTGGCCGCTATCAAGCATGCGCGCACAGATCAGTGATTGGGGGTTAACGTAGGCGACGCCCAACGCTTTGCCGTTGGCGGCTTCCACCACCACCTGTTGCCCGGCGCTGAAGCCTTTGAGTGGGGTGGCCTTGGTATCCACTTCATTGCTGTAGATCCAAAGATGGCCACCGCGCAGTCGGCGTTCTTCGTTTTTGGCGAGTCGGAGAGTTGCTAGAGACATGATTAAGGGGCGCTTGCGGAAATGTGGGCGGTATTATCCCGGTTTGCCGCTGCAGGCGCCAGCGGCTTGACTGAGCCGGCTATACCCGAGCGGTCGCATTGGTTGTAGCCAAGGAATCGCTTATGCTGGAGGGTCTGCCAAGGCAGCAATTACTCTGACTGGATGACAACAATAAACTCTGGAGAGATAAGCATGATGGAAAATAGCCCGATTCTCGGTTCAGTGATAGTTCTGGTGGCCTGGTCGCTGGTGATGTGGATCTGGATGTACGCCACTCGCATACCGGCGATCGCGGCCGCCAAAATGGAGCTGGACCCGAATGCGCCTAATGGACAGCAGATGGCTCAGTTGCCGCCCAAGGTGCGCTGGAAGGCCGACAACTACAACCACCTGATGGAGCAGCCCACGATTTTTTATGCCCTGGCAATTACGTTGGCGGTGCTCGGTGAAGGCGAGGGTGCCAATGCAATGCTGGCCTGGGCGTATGTGGGCTTGCGTATAGTTCACAGCTTGGTACAGGTGTTGGTCAACAAGATCGAAGTACGCTTTACGCTGTTTAGTCTGTCGACATTGCCGTTGTTTGCGTTGACCTATAATGCTGCGACGGCTTTTTTCAGCGCAGGTTAGACGACTCTATTTAATGCTGGCGCATGAGCCTGTCAGCGACAAATATTGGTAATACAGATGAAGTTAAAAGGCAGGGTAGCGCTGGTAACAGGTTCGTCACGTGGCATTGGCGCAGCGATTGCGCGGCGGCTGGCAGCAGACGGTGCGATGGTGGTGGTACACGCTAACGAGAATATCGATGCAGCCAAACAGGTTGTTTGCAATATTCGCGAGGCTGGTGGCATAGCAGAGGTTGTTCAGGGCGATTTGACGACTGAAGATGTTCCGGTGGCGATCGTGCGTGAGGCCTTTGCCTTTCGCAAGGCGCTGGATATTCTGGTGTGCAATGCCGGCGGCAGTGGCGGCGGTATGCTCGTAAATGTGGATACCGATGCTCTGAATAAAACGCTGGCCCTTAATCTGCGCGCGGTAATGTTGTCCACGGCGGAGTTTGCGCGAATAACGGAAAGTGAGCACGGACGCGTTGTACTGATCTCGTCGGGCGCCGCTGCGCACCCGGCCTATGGCGCCTCTGCGCTGTCGGCGGCCAAGGCGGGAGCGGAGGCCTTTATTCGCTCCGCCGCGCAAGAGCTGGGGAGCCGTCAGATAACCGCCAATACCGTGGCGCCGGGCACAACGAAGACCGATCGCATTGCCGGACAGGCATGGACCGATAAGGTGCCGGCCTGGACAGCGCTTGGCCGTTTAGGTGAGCCTGAAGACATTGCCGATATTGTTTCATTTGTGGTGTCGGACGAGGCGCGCTGGATGACTGGCGCCACCCTGCCTGCCAGTGGTGGATTGCTTACGACAGCTGCGAATATTTTGGCGCAAGAGCAGCGTCAGCCACCGCTATCTGAGTAAACAAAGATGTCATTTGATCCAACTTACCATGACGCCGAACCGACTTTGTCTGAATTGCAGGCGGGCGATGGGTATCTTCTACTGGAATTTGGCGCACCCTGGTGTGGTCATTGCCAGGCAGCGGCGCCGGCGGTGGCAACCGCAATGACTGCAGTGGATGTGCCGCATATAAAAATCTATGACGGAAAAGGTAAACGTTTGGGCCGCGCTTTTGGCGTGAAGCTTTGGCCTACCCTTATTTTGCTCAATAACGGAGAAGAAGTGGCGCGATTGGTACGCCCGCGTGAAACTGAAGCCGTAGCTAGGTTGTTGGCGTCGATTGAAGGCTAATCACAACAGATGTTGGTCGCAGCGCTGTTAATACGATAAATGGTCTTAGATAGCCGACAGTTTTTGCCTATGTTGGGCATAAGTTATATTAACGGCGTGCAAGTGGAGACGGTCATTTGCTGCGAGCAGGAAAATTTAGCGCAGCTGTGCAGGCAACCGAATTTTCGACAGTAGGTGGGGCGGAGTGCTTCCTGGCAACGCTATTGCTAATACCCATTTCAAATTACAGGGCGTGACATGAAGATAGTTGTTATCGGCACCGGTTTCGGTGAAAACGTGGTGGCTCCGGCATTTCAAAGCCTGGGATGCGAGGTGCAGGTGGTGTCGCCACGCGATGACGCGGCTGTAAAAAACGCCTGTAGCGAAAACGTAGATCTGGTGTCTGTGCATTCGCCACCCTTTATGCATCGCGACCATGTGTTGTTGGCGCTGGATCATGGCAGCGCTGTATTGTGCGATAAACCCTTTGGTGTGAGTGTGGCCGATGCTCAGGCAATGTGTAATGCGGTTGAAGGCAGAGAGGTATCGCATTTTTTGAATTTCGAGTTTCGCTGTCGCAGCGCCAATAGAAAGGTTAAAGAACTCGTAGACAGCGGCGTCATCGGCACTCTGCAGCACGGCAGTTGGCTTGCTCACAATCATCTGTTACGCGAGCGACACTACGGGTGGTTGTTTGACGCCTCGCTCGGTGGCGGCTGGCTCGGTGCCTACGGTTCCCACCTGATCGACCATATTCTGTGGCTTGCTGATAGCGATATGATGCATTGTTCAGGCATTCGCAGTATTAGCCAGAATCGGCGCCGCGACCGTGATGGTCAGTTGCAAACTTGTACGGCAGAAGATGCAGCCAGTTTTCACCTGGTACTGGCTAACGGTTTTAGCGCTACGGTAGATATCAGTGCGTCAGCACCGGCCTTTCTTGAGCCGCACATGACGCTTATTGGCAGCGAGGGCACCATCGAGCTATTCAACGACGAGCGGCTGGTGCTCAAAACGCTTGATAAAGAACCGGAAACCTTCTCCATCACGAGTGAACAGAATCAGTTTATGGGCGCCCAGACAGCGTGGCTGAAGGAAGTAGTCAGTGCCGTGAAAACCCAATCAAAGCTAACCCCGAATTTCTACGATGGTCTCGCTACCCGGAAGGTGCTCGACCAACTCAACGCCACCTTGTATAACCGCTAAAAAACGGTGGTTATCGAGCCCTTTTGATCAGGAGCGATCGCGCACTCACGCGTGATTGTGCGCTGCCCGGTTCCACATTACTATCCGGCTAGGAGGCGGGGTGGTCAAATAATACTCGATACGACCCCGGATTTTTTTATGGCGAAGCAGGTTGGTATATATATCTATCCCTTGGCTGAGGTACTGGATTTTTCCGGGCCATTCGAAGTGTTTACAACAGCCTCACGGATCTGTCCCGACAGTGAGCCTTTTGCGGTAAGTCTGATCAGTGAGTCTGATGAGGTGGTCGCGGCGCGCTCGGGGTATCGGGTGCTGTCGGACTGCACAATCAGTGACCACCCAGAACTGGACGTATTGCTAGTTGTCGGTGGCGTGCAGTCTGCGGAGATGGACAAGCCCTCCGTTATTAACTGGATTGCCGCGCAGGCGCAGCGAGTGTCTCTGGTCGCGTCGGTATGCACAGGCGTATTCCTGTTAGCGCAGGCGGGGGTTTGTCAGGGTAAGCGGGTGACGACTCACTGGGAAGATATTCCCGATTTGCGACGACTGTTCCCGGGGCTGGAGGTCGTGGAGGATTGTCGGTGGGTCGACGAAGGCGCGCTGATAACGTCGGCCGGGATTTCGGCGGGAATTGATATGAGTCTGCATCTGGTGGAGCGCTTGCACAGCCGCGCGCTGGCAGAAAAGACGGCACGGCAGATGGACTTTGACTGGAGCAGTTGACAGCCAGCGTTTACTACAAACCCAGCTGACTCAGCCCAGGGTGATCTTTTGGTCGAGGCCCGCTTGGCCAGTGAAACAGTCGCCGATCGTTTTGGATGGGTAGATCGTTGATGCTGGCATGGCGAACTGTCATCAGCCCCGCTTCATTAAACGACCAGTTCTCATTGCCATAAGATCTGAACCAATTGCCGGTTTCATTGCACCACTCATAGGCAAAGCGCACCGCTATATATGTCTCGCCAAAGGCCCACAACTCCTTTATAAGCCGATATTCGAGTTCTCGCTGCCACTTGCGCTGCAAGAATGCCACAATCTCCGCCCTGCCATTTAGGAACTCGGTGCGATTCCGCCACCGTGAATCAGCAGAATACGCAAGAGCAACCCGCTCGGGATCCCGGTTGTTCCACGCATCTTCCGCGCGTCGAACCTTGTCGACTGCGCTGTCATAATCAAATGGTGGCAGCGGCGGGCGGGTTGCATCAGCCATCGCGTTCTCCTTTAGGTTAAGTTCGGCGCGAGTGCGCCGACGCTTTACCAGGATTTGTA
>NZ_JBVBUV010000037.1:0-36618 GCF_057445395.1 Litorivivens sp. | reverse complement strand
CATGATATTCGGCTTAGCAGTGAGGCCATGAAAATGGCTCTGGCCAATGGCCTGATGGACGGCGGCGTCGATGTTTTTGATATCGGGCAGTGCGGGACAGAAGAGATATACTTCGCGACCAGCCACGGAAATTTCGGCGGTGGTATTGCGGTAACGGCCAGCCACAACCCCAAAGACTACAATGGCATGAAGTTTGTGCGTGAGTCGTCCAAACCCATTAGTGGCGATTCCGGCCTTTTTGATATTCAGGCCTGCGCGGAAAATGGTGAGTTTGACGAAGTGGCTAAACGCGGTGAGCTTAAGCCCTATGAGTCCCAGTCGGCCTATATCCAGCACCTGTTGAGCTATGTCGATGTCAACGAGCTCAAGCCGCTGAAGATCGTCACTAACGCGGGCAATGGTGGCGCTGGTGCGGTAATCGATGCAATCGAATCACGCCTGCCCTTCAGTTTTTTCAAAGTGCACCACGAAGCCAATGGCCACTTCCCCAATGGGGTGCCCAACCCGCTGCTGGAGGAAAACCGCCAGCCCACAATCGATGCTGTGTTGGCTGAAAAAGCCGATATGGGTATTGCCTGGGACGGTGACTTTGATCGCTGTTTCTTCTTCGACGAAAACGGCCGGTTTATCGAAGGCTACTATGTGGTTGGTCTGCTGGCGGAAAGCTTCCTGCTCGATCACCCGGGTGAAAAGGTTGTTCACGACCCGCGTTTGATCTGGAATACCCGTGAGCTTGCGGAATCTAACGATTCAGTTGCAGTGCAAAGCAAGACTGGGCATGCCTTTATTAAGGAAATCATGCGCAGTGAGAATGCGATCTACGGTGGCGAGATGAGCGCCCATCACTATTTCCGCGATTTTGCCTATTGCGATAGCGGCATGATTCCCTGGCTGTTGGTGGCCCAGTTGATGTCGCGTCGCGGAAAAACGCTGTCTCAATTGGTCGATGAGCGCATGGCGAAGTTTCCCTGCAGCGGTGAAATCAACAGCACGATTGCGGATCCCAAAGCCGTAATCGCGGCGGTCGAGGCTGAGTATGCCGGTGGTGCTGACAGCGTTGAGCATGTGGATGGGCTGAGTGTTTCCTACGCTGATTGGCGCTTCAATCTGCGTATGTCTAACACCGAGCCTGTGGTGCGGCTCAATGTGGAATCTCGAGCTGATGAAACCTTGATGCGCGCAAAAACCGATGAGCTGCTGGCATTTATGAAAAAGGCGGCTGGCTGACTTGGTTGGGCAGGGCGAACCTGCGCGTTCGCCCGATGCTGCGGTGAGAGAAGGGAAAGGCGGCTTACTGCTGGCGCGACAATGCCAGCTTGCATAGATCCAGCAGAGCCTGGTGGTGTGAGCTGGCGCGCAGGGGTACCAGTGCGGTCAGTGCATCACCTGAGTACTCACGCGCAACCTGCCGGGTGTAATCCAGCGCGCCCGTGTCGCGAACAATCCGCACCACATCGGTCAGATTGGCCATCGATTTTTCAGTGATGGCGTGTCTGATCAGATCCGCCTCGGCTGGGCTCGCCTGTTCCATGGCGTAGATCAACGGTAGGGTGACTTTGCCCTCGTTAAGGTCGTCGCCGATGTTCTTGCCAGTGGATTCCGGGTCGCCTTCGTAGTCCAGTACGTCATCGATCAGCTGGAAGGCCATACCAAGATTCAAACCGTAATCGTAGAGAGCATCTGCATAGTCGGCGCGCTCGCTCAGCATGGCCGCGCCGCAGCAGGCGGCCGCAAACAGCACGGCGGTTTTGTTTTGAATCACCGTAAAATACTGTTCCCGGTTTGCGCTGGCATCGCCGGCGCGCACTAGCTGCAGTACCTCGCCTTCGGCGATGGTGTTAGTGGCGTCTGAGAGCAGCCCCATCAAATTGAGATTGCCGATGCTGACCAGGATCTGAAAAGCCCGGGAATAGAGAAAATCACCGACCAGTACACTGGGTGCGGAGCCCCACTTCTCATTGGCGGTGGGCCGCCCCCGGCGCAGGGTGGAAACATCCACTACATCGTCGTGCAGCAGGGTGGCAGTGTGAATAAACTCGATAACGGCTGCCAGCTGAATATGCTTGTCGCTAATGTTGCCGCAGGCGCCAGCGCTTAACAGTGCCAGCATTGGGCGCAGGCGTTTGCCACCAGCGTCCACGATATAATGGCCGATGTTTTCCACCAGCCCGACGTCGGAGTGGAGCTGCTCTATGATCAGGTCGTTGACCGCGTCGAATTCGCTGGCGACGACCGCCCGGATTTGCTGCATGAGTAGTTGTTCACCTGACTTTGCCGCGGGAATGCTAGGTGCGGCAGGCGGGGGTGTCAAGGCTGGGGCGACGTATCTGGACCCTGTGTGCCAAAGCGCCCGCAGTGCTTGAGATTTGCTGCGCGATTGCGTAGAATTCGCGGCCCTGTAGCAAAACCGCCCTGACAGTGCGTCAGAGGAGGTTGCCTGGACTTGCCTTCGACAGGATGTCGACCCTTACCATTAACCCGCAAGCAGGCCTTTTGGAGAGAGATTATGTACGCAGTGATTGAAAGCGGTGGCAAGCAGCACCGTGTTGTCGAGGGCGAAACCCTCAAGCTGGAAAAACTGGAAGTTGCCACTGGCGAAACCTTGGAGTTCGACAAGGTTCTGCTGGTTAATGATGGCGGCGCTGCCAAAGTAGGCACCCCGCTGGTTGCCGGCGCCAAGGTCACTGCTGAGGTGGTTGCCCACGGTCGTCGCGATAAAGTTAAAATCGTGAAGTTCCGTCGTCGCAAGCACTCAATGAAACAGGCCGGTCACCGTCAGTGGTACACCGAAGTAAAAATCACTGGTATCAGCGGCTAAGCCGTCAGTACGAGTAGAAAGGAGATTAAGTCATGGCTCACAAGAAAGCTGGTGGTAGTACCCGTAACGGTCGCGATTCGGAAAGTAAACGCCTTGGCGTTAAGCGTTTCGGCGGCCAAACCGTACCGGCGGGCAGCATCATTGTTCGTCAGCGTGGCACCCGGTTCCATGCCGGCGAGAACGTAGGTGTCGGTAAAGACCACACCCTGTTCGCCAAAGCAGACGGTGTTGTGAAGTTTTCCGTTAAAGGCCCGCAAAAGCGCAAGTTTGTTAGCATCGAAGCGGCCTGATACGCGAGCGAGCTCCAGAAAAAGCCCCGTCAGGTTGACGGGGCTTTTTTGTATCTGCTAAAGAATTTCACGCACGTAAAGGCTAAAGGCGCTTGCGCCGGGTAGGAACTATGAAATTTGTCGACGAAGCAGTCATCAAGGTCGCGGCCGGAAACGGTGGCAGTGGCTGCCTGAGCTTTCGGCGCGAAAAGTACATTCCCAAGGGTGGCCCTGACGGCGGCGACGGCGGGGATGGCGGCAGTGTATTCCTGAAGGCCGATCAGTCCGTAAATACGTTGGTGGATTTTCGCTATGTGCGCAACTACCGGGCGGATAATGGCGAGCCCGGGCGCGGCGGCAACTGCCGCGGTAAAAGCGCTGACGATCTGTACCTGGTGGTGCCGGTAGGCACCACGGTGCTGGACGAGGAAACCGGCGAGGTGCTGGGCGATCTTTCCAGTCACGGTGAGCTGCTCAAGGTTGCCCAAGGTGGCTTCCACGGACTGGGGAATACCCGCTTCAAGTCCAGTACCAACCGCGCGCCACGCCAGACTACGCCCGGCTCCGAAGGCGAATCCCGACAGATCCGACTGGAGCTTAAAGTGCTGGCAGATGTGGGGCTGCTGGGCCTGCCCAACGCGGGTAAGTCGACCCTGATCCGAGCGGTGTCTGCCGCCAAGCCCAAGGTGGCGGATTATCCCTTTACTACGCTGGTGCCCAATCTTGGCGTGGTGTCGATGCAAAAGCACCGCAGCTTTGTAATTGCCGACATTCCTGGCTTGGTGGAAGGTGCTGCCGAGGGTGCAGGCCTTGGTATCCGCTTCCTCAAACACCTGACTCGCAACCGTCTGCTGCTGCATTTGGTCGATGTGGCACCGCTGGACGGCTCAGACCCGGTGGACGCGGCGCGAGTGATTATCAACGAGCTGGTAGAATTCAGTGAGACCCTGTTTCAGCGTCCCCGTTGGCTGGTGCTCAACAAGACCGATCTCATTCCGGAGGAAGAGCGCGAGGCTCACTGCCAGGACATTATTGATCGCTTGGGCTGGGATGGCCCGGTGTTCAAGCTTTCAGCGCTGACCAAGGACAACACCGACGCCCTGTGCTGGGCGATACTGGAATATATTGAGCAATGTCGCGCTGCGGAGGCTGAGAACGAAGAGCTTCGCCAGCAGGAGATCGAGACCCAGAAGGCCATGCAGGCTGAGGCTCGGGATCGTATCCAGTCGCTCGCGGACTCTCGCCGCGCTGCCCGCAAGGCAGCCCAAAGCTCCGACGAAGACGACGATGATGACGATGATGACGGCGACGTAGAAGTTGTCTACCAGCCCTGAATAAGAAGGCACCATGACTGAACTGGCCGACACCCAGCGTTGGGTAATCAAGATAGGCAGCGCCCTGCTCACCGCCAATGGTCGCGGGCTATGGTCGGACGGACTCGACAACTGGGTGCGCCAGATGGTCGAGCTTCGCCGCGCAGGACATGAGGTGCTGCTAGTATCGTCTGGTGCAGTGGCTGAGGGCATGACCCGGCTTGGCTGGTCGCGTCGACCGGAGGAAATTCACCGACTACAAGCCGCAGCGGCGGTGGGGCAGATGGGTTTGGTGCAGGCCTATGAGTCGCGTTTTTCTCTGCATGGCTTGCACACCGCCCAGATTTTGTTGGGGCACGATGATATTTCCGCGCGGGATCGCTACCTCAATGCACGTGGCGCCCTGCAGACCCTGCTGGAGTTGGGTGTCATACCGGTGGTCAATGAAAATGACACCGTGGTGACGGACGAAATTCGCTTTGGCGACAACGATACACTCGCGGCCTTGGTAGCCAACCTGGTGGACGCCGACGTGCTGGTGATTCTTACGGACCAGAAAGGCCTGTTTACCAAAGATCCGCGCAACAACCCCGATGCCGAACTGATTGCCGAAGCCGATGCCAGTGATACTACGCTCGACAGTATGGTCTCTGGTGCGGGTGTGCTGGGCCGTGGTGGCATGATCACCAAGCTGCGCGCGGCTCGCCTTGCAGCCCGCGCGGGCGCCGATACGGTGATTGCCAGCGGCGTTGAAGAAAATGTGTTGCCGCGCCTGCTGGCGGGCGATTCTGTGGGTACGCGCCTGCGCGCCAAACAGCAGAAGCTGGCGGCCCGCAAGCAATGGCTGGCGGGACAGCTGCAACTCAAAGGGCAATTGCAACTCGACGATGGTGCGGTAAAGGTGCTGACCGGACGCGGCTCCAGTTTGTTGCCGGTCGGTGTGAAACATGTCAGTGGCAGCTTTCACCGCGGTGACCTAGTGAGCTGTGTTGATCTGAGCGGGCGCGAAATTGCACGCGGCTTGGTGAACTACAATGCCGACGAGGCACGCCGTCTGGCGGGCCAACCCAGCTCGGAGATTACCACCCTGCTCGGCTACCACGGCGACGAAGAGCTGATCCACCGGGATAACCTGGTGCTCAGCTAGCGCGATCAGGGCCAACACAGCCCTGTTGACTCCCACGAGTGCGACGCTGTGTCGCATTCCGAAATCTCCTCCGCCCTATACAATGCGCGCCCAGAGTCTCGGGAGGGCAGCGCAATGAAAAAATCTGTTGGAAGCCTCGCGCTCGCGCTGGCGTTTGCTGCGCCGGTGTGGGCGGAGCACGGTGAATACCTTGAAACTGTCGTGGTTACTGCCACCCGAGACCACAGCAGCCTGTCTGATACTGCCGCCAGTGTCGGTGTGCTCGACGAAGACACGGTACGCGCCCTCAAATCCAGCCATTCTAGTGAGCTACTGAACCGCATCAGCGGCGTGAATATTGTGCAGCTTGGCTCGTCCGGAGAGGGTGTGGCCGCCGCCATTCGCCAGCCGGTTTCCTATTCGCCGGTGTACCTCTATCTGGAAAATGGAGTGCCTACGCGATCTGCCGGGTTTTTCAATCACAACGCGCTGTACGAGGTGAACACCTCGGTGGCCAACGGTGTGGAAATTATCAAGGGTCCGGGTTCGGCCCTTTACGGCAGTGACGCTATAGGCGCTGTCATCAATATTCTCAGCGGCCAACCACCGCGTGAAAATGCGCGCAGCATGATCCTTGAAGCCGGTGCCGACGGCTGGCGCCGGGCTCAGCTCAACGCGGCTCAGCTGCAGCGCAACTACGGATTTACCGCCCGCATTAATGTCAGCAACAGCGATGGCTGGCGCGACCAGACGGCAGCTCAGCGACGCGACGCTACCCTATCCTGGGCATGGGATGCCAGTGACAGCCTGAGCCTCAATACGGTGCTTACCGCCAGTACTCTCGACATGGAAACCGGTGGCTCTGGCTTGCGCTACAACGACTATCGGCAAGACCCTGAGCAGGCGGGCAACCGGATCGGTTTTCGCGATGTCAGTGCGCTGCGACTCTCAAGCGCCATTGAAAAACGCCTCGACAGCGGCGTTCTCACGGTAACCCCCTATCTGCGCAGCAATGAGCTGCAATACGTGGCCACCTGGACCTTGAACAGCGGTCGTGTGCAGCCACCACCACCCTGGTGTTCCACCTGCCTGGCACAACTGGATTCCCAGGATGCGCATATCAACGACAGCGGCCACGATTCCGCCGGGGTGCTGGTGAAATACCGGCACGATCTGAGTGAAGACAGTTTCATTATCGTCGGTGTGGACCTTGATGCGACCCGTGGCTATCAGCAGCAAACCTATATTGAGCGCACCGACAGTGACGCAGGTCCCTACTGGCTGAGCTATCGAGAGGCGGGTGAGCTGTACGATTATACGGTGGATTTTTTCGCGGCTTCGCCATATGTCCACCTAGAGCAGCAACTGTCGCCACGCTGGCGGTTGACTGCGGGTGTGCGCTACGACAGTTTCCGCTATGACTACGACAATCGCCTGGCAGACATCGCAGCTGGCAGTCCCGATGATCCAGCCACGGCAATCTACGAAGACTCCCACTACCGCGAACCGGATCAGATAGTGGAAATGGAACACTTCAGCCCGAAGCTGGGGCTGATCTTTGATATTTCCGATTCGCTCAACGCCTACACAGCCTATCGCCATGCCTTCCGAATTCCCGATGCCGGGCAGATGTTCCGCGCCGGTGCCACTGTGGATGCCACCTCGCTGGAGCCGGTCAAGGCCAACAGCCTGGAGCTGGGGCTGCGCGGTAACGTGGGTGCACGGCTGGCATTTGATGCGGCGCTGTATCGTATGGAAAAGCGCGATGACATTCTCAGCGTCACCGAGGCCAGCGGCGCCCGGCGCAATGTGAATGCCGGCCAGACCGGTCACTATGGGCTCGAGCTGAACCTGGATATACGGTTGACCGGCAGCCTGGATCTCGGCCTGGCCTACAGCCGCGCAAAGCACCGTTTTGCCGACTGGCAAGACGGCCGCAACGATTACTCGGGTAACGACATGCCGGATGCGCCGGAAGATTTTGCGAACCTGCGGCTGAGCTGGCATCCGCCGGTGCTGGGCGGCGGTCGAGTAGAGCTCGAAGGCTGGTATCAGGGTGAGCACTGGCTCGACGAAAATAA
This sequence comes from Litorivivens sp., assembly GCF_057445395.1. Taxonomy (NCBI): domain Bacteria; kingdom Pseudomonadati; phylum Pseudomonadota; class Gammaproteobacteria; genus Litorivivens; species Litorivivens sp. Next base: position 29,011 of record NZ_JBVBUV010000037.1, on the reverse strand, counting down.
CGACAGCGATGGCGTCGCCACGGACCGCGATCGCTATAAGGGACACACTCTGATCAACCTGCGCGCGGATTACCCGCTTACCGATGCAATCAGCCTTTACACCCGGGTGCTGAACCTGACCGATCGCCACTATGCCGAAACCACCAGCAAGTGGGGCCCCCGCTACACGCCGGGGCGACCGCGCACAGCCTTTGTTGGCGTTAACTGGAGTTTCTAAGGTGAGTAAGCGCCTATTTATCCTATTGCATCGCCAGCTCGCTTGGGTCGCGGGCTTTGCCCTGATCTGCTGGTCTGTGTCGGGAATTCTGCACCCAGTGATGAGCTGGTTCGGCCCCCAGCCGGTGGCCATGTTCCCCCCGTCGATGACACTGGCACCGAATACGCTGACCGATATGGCGACTGCGGTGCGCGGCAGTGGGGTCGACAGTGCTCGAGTGGTCAAACTGGTACCGAGCGACGCTGGAGCGCTGCTGCAGGTAACCAAGAGCGACGCCGCGCCTCGACAGTATTTCTCTCTGATCGATGCCGCGGCACTGCCCGGGCAGGATGAGCAACAAGCGCGATGGTTGGCCGGCCACTATAGTGGCCGGCCGGTGAGCGATATCGAGAGCGTCAGGTTTGTTTCAGCCTTTAGCGAAGAGTACCCCGAGGTTAACCGCTTGCTGCCGGTTTACCGGGTGCAGTTTGCCGGTGATGATCAGCTCACCGCATTTATCTATACCGAAACTGGTGCATTGGCCTCTCTTAACAATACCTCCAAAGCTCGACTGCAACAGGTATTTCAGCAGCTTCACACCTGGGCCTGGCTGGACGGTCTGGGGTTCGGGCGGGTGCTGTTGATCGCGCTGTTTATGGTTACGCTGCTGTTGATGGCCAGTGGCGGCCTTATTCTGCTGGGGCTCTTGCCGGCGCGCAGCATCGGTGACAAGCACCGCCGCTGGCACCGCCGGCTGGGGTATGTGCTCTGGTTGCCGCTGCTGGCGTGGTCGGCCAGCGGATTTTACCACCTGATTCAGGCGCAGTATGTGGAGCCGGTCAGTGGTGTCCGCTTGGGCACAGCGCTTGATCTTGTTGACTTGCCGGCGCCGACCGCCGCTCTGCCGCAGCAGCAGTTGACGGCCGTTTCGCTGGTGAGTGACGGCGCGGGTAACCTGCTGTACCGGCTTGCGCTGGCGCCTGAGGATGAATCAGTGAGTCGGCAGGCCCGCTTCAATGGTCGAGCCGCGTCGGCCGGTGCGGTGTATCTGGATGCCACGGGTAACCCGGTGGCGCACAGCGATGCGAGGCAGGCGGCAAACTTGCTGGCGGGCTTCTTCGACGATCGCCCGGCCGGGGAGCCTTCAAAGGTCACGCGTTTTGGTCCGGATTACGATTTTCGCAACAAGCGCTTGCCGGTCTGGCAATTTGAGCTTGCTGACCGCGCCGCGACGCGGGTATTTGTTGACCCGGCAACTGGGGTGCTGGTCGATCAGAGTCGCCGCCTTGATCGCGCTGAGCGCTGGTCGTTTTCCTTGCTGCACAAGTGGAATTTTCTCACCGGTCTGGCCGGGCGGGAGGGGCGTGACGCGCTGATGGTGCTGGTTTTGGCAAGCCTGTTATGCAGTGCGATTTTTGGGCTCAAGATGGGCTTTCGCAGAAGGCCAAATTGATAATATTAACGTATTGAAATATAAGGATTAAAATGTGTTATCCACAGGGGGAGGTTGAACTTTCCGAGGGGTTGGCACTCTAAGCTCCCGAGTGCTAAACTCAGTGTCCGTTTTTGGTTCAACAGCTCTTTGGAGGAATGCGCACATGGGAACCCAATTGCAGCCAATTCATCAATTGGTGCCGGGTAGCGATCTCTCTGCGTATATTCAGACCGTAAGCAGTATTCCGGTGCTGAGCGCCGAGCGCGAGCGCGAGCTGGCGGAAGACCTGTTTTACAATCAGAACCTCGAAGCCGCCCGTGAGTTGGTTATGTCTCACCTGCGCTTTGTGGTTCATATTGCCCGCAGCTACAGCGGCTATGGCCTGTCTCAGTCTGATCTGGTGCAGGAAGGTAATGTTGGTCTGATGAAGGCGGTCAAGCGCTTCGACCCCAGTAAGGGCGTGCGGCTTGTGTCCTTTGCAGTACATTGGATCAAGGCTGAAATCCACGAATTCATTCTGCGCAACTGGCGTATTGTCAAAGTGGCCACCACCAAGGCTCAGCGCAAACTGTTCTTCAATCTGCGCGGTGCCAAGAAAAAGCTGGCCTGGCTTAACAATGAAGAAGCCCAAGCGGTAGCGCAGGATCTCGGCGTTGAAGTGAAAGACGTGCGGCAGATGGAAAGCCGTCTGGCGGCTGTGGATGTCGGTTTCGATATGGATGTGGATGACGATTCGCCCGCGCCAGCGCCTGTGCAGTATCTGGAAGATCATTCCAGCAATCCGGCGACCCTGCTGGAATCTGCCGACTGGGAAGGCGCGGCCAACGAGAAACTGGCTCTGGCTATGGATCAGTTGGACGAGCGCAGCCGCACTATCTTGCAGGCGCGCTGGTTGAATGAAGATGCCAAGCAAACTCTGCATGAGCTCGCGGCCCAGTACGGGGTATCTGCCGAGCGCATTCGCCAGCTTGAGCAGAATGCGATGAAAAAGCTGAAAGCTTCCATGCTGGCCTGATTCAGGCCAGCCGTTTTCTTACGGTTCTGCCTCCCTTCGACGCTTCGCGCTGTCTCCCTATGGTTTGATAAGCTCGCCTGTTTCTGGCAGGTAGCGGTATTTCTGGTCGTCGTCGCTGTCGCCCAGGGCCTGCAGCACCGACACAATTAATACATTCTCATCCCAGCGCAGAGTTGCGGTGCCGGCATTGAACGGCAGTTGAGCGCGCTCTGTGTTGTCGCCAAACAGATTTTTCAATTGTTGCACGTGAACGGCCTGTGCGGTTTGCAGGGCCAGCCATTGCTGGTCTGCGGAGACCTTCAGCTCCAGCACAGCCTCATGCAGGTCGTCCAACTCAAGCACGTCTGCGGTATTGCTGCTCTGCCAGCGCAGGCTGCTAACGCCCGTATTCAGTGCTACCGCGCACAGTGTTCCGGTGCGTTTACTGATCGGGTGGGGCAGGGCGATGCAGCGGCGACTCAGCTCCGTGGGTGGTGCCATTTTGGCGGCGGTCTGTAGCTCCTCGGTTCGATCCATGGCCATGCGGGACGCCAGCTCCCGTTCGGCCTTCTGGCTGGCGGGGGCAGCCGGTGCGGCGGTGTGTATCTCCTGCTCCGGAGCGCCTGCGGCGCCGGCCATATCGCTTAGCGTCGATTCTGCGAGATAGTCGCTGTCATCGCCTGGAGGCGTTTGCAGCTGACCCAATAGCAAGGCAATCGCCGCCATGCTCGCCAGGCCGCCAGCGGCATAACGCCAGTCGATCAGCCAGTTGTTGAGGCCGCGGGATAGTATGGTCAGTAGCGAACCGGACGACGACTCGGGTGTTTCTGCCATTGCCGCTAGATCCAGCCATTGCCGGTAGCGCTCGGGCTGCGTTGCCAGATGAGAAAGGACCTCTTCGCGGCGCTCGTTGGTCAGCGACCCCTCGCGCAATTGCGCCAGTTCCTCGTCGCTGGGGGGGGATCCTGTGGCTTTTCGCCTAGGCTCGGCGAGTTGTATGCCGAGAATGGCTTCGCTGTGACGATCGGCCTTACTCACCGGGTGTCCTCCAATATATCGGCCGCGCTGCGTAAATGCAGTCCGGCGGTCGCCAGTGCGGTGTGAATTTGTTGCAGGCTGCGTTTGATTTGACGGCCAGGCTGGTGATTTGGAACGCCGAGTGCTCGGGCTATGGTGGAAAAGTTCAGCCCATCCTGAAAATGCATTTTCAGCATCAAGAGTGATTCATCATCAAGTGTCAGGGCTGCGCGAGCGCGTTCTATGGCGTCATGGTGTACGTCGACAAAGGCGTCGTCGTCACCCAGCAGAGCACTCAACGTGGCCAGGCTTTCCTCGAGGCAATGTTGTTCCAGACAATCGTCAAAAGCAGTGGCGGGCATCAGTGATTCGTCGTTGCCCAGATACGCTTCGGGCACCGGTAGATTGACGGCGCCACACCAGGGTAGACGCGCCTTGATGGTGCGAATGATGTTGCGAATAACGCCCGGGTCATGCTGCGAATGGCGTGCAACTACGCTTTCTGTGGTGTGACGCTCTAGGCAGAGGGCTCGCCACAGCCGAACCCAGGTCTCTCCTTGTTGTTCCAGCCATTGAGGTGGGCGGGCGCGGCCGTAGCGCTGACGTGAAAACTCTTCCAGCAGACGTGCGCTGAGGCTGAATAAAAAGGTGGTCGGCTTGGCATTGCCGCGATAGGTTTTGCAGCGCGCCCAGTCTTCTTCAGCCAATTTCTCTAGCACGAAGGTGCTGGCCTCTTCGGCGGTTACCGGTTCGATAAACCGGTGCTTGGCCTGCCTTTCAAGGCCCTGCATCCACTGTTGCTCAAAGACGATGTTCGCCCAATTGATTGCACTCATTCTGGCTTCCGATAGCCGCTGTTGTCTGCGCCGTTTATGGTGGCGACAAGTCTATCACCGAGTGTCGTTGAGTGCTGCCAGCAGAGTCTGCAGTTGACGCTTTTGCCTATCATCTAATCGGCTTTCTATATCGCGAAGCTGTTGCAGTGAACGCACCGCAGGCGCTGAGGTGAGCAACTCCACAGTGCCGGCGGTGGTGCGGGTCATGCCCATCTGGCTTGCCAGGTAAAGTAGTGCGGCAGTTTTATCTGTCGCGCGCGTAAATTCTGCTGGTGTGTCGCTGAACAGCTCGGCGGCGACCTGGGTATTAAAGGGCTTGAGCATGCCGGTTTCCAGCTCGAGAGCGGTGTAAAGCTGTTGCAGCTGCTGCTCAAGCTCCGCAAAGTGTTGTTCACCCATGGTCGCGGACAGTTCTTCGGCAAGCGTCTGCACGCTTTGTACCGAGTCGCGAATCAGCACGAGCCCTTTGGCGGTGAACCGCAGGTGGCGGGAGCGTCGATCATTGTTGGCCATGGCGCGGCTAATATAGCCAAGGCTTTCAAGTTCTCCAGCAATACGCGAAATGGCTTGGGTGGTTACCGCATTTAACCGGGCCAGTTCTGCCACCGCCGTGCCGCCAAGATCAATGGCGCCCAGTACCTGTCCAAAGGAAAACTGCAGGTTGTGGCCAAGGCTGGCCGTAATCGCCATCAGGCGTTCCTGCAGGATGCGCGATAGCGGGGTTAAGCGGGCGCTGACTGGCAGTCCGTTGCCTGCCCTGATGCCTTCGCCGGGAACCTGTAGCGCTTTTGAGGCATCGCGCAGGTGGCCGCTGAGCCCTCGGACCGCTTTGCTGCCTATCAGCGTTTCGTAATATTTGTGCGTTGCCTGCATTTCTTCCAGCGCGTGTTGAATCAATTGCTCGCCGTCGGTGGTGAGTGCCACCAGCTTGGCGCGCTTGTCTTTGGGGTCGTCTCGGCGCTCGATGTAGCCTGCTTTCTCCACCGGCTTCAGACTCTGCAGGCAAAGTTGCTTGCTCATACCCAGCGCGTCGGCCAGCTCGGTCAGGCGTAGGGGGCGACTGCCAAGCAGCGATAGTGGGGCGCTGAAGCTCATGGCAAGTCGGGGGTGGCCGCGTTTGGTCAGCTGCTCCATTGCCCGCCGCTCAGAGTGGCGGGTAATGGCCGTGAGGTGGCGCATAAAATTGTGGCGATACTGTTCCCACACCGGGGCAAATTGCTCAGCTGGCAATGACACAGGAAGCTCCGTCAGGCTTTCGCTTAAGGTAACACTTATTTATCAATTGCTATACATATATTTACTAAATGGGTGCAGACGTGATAGCGTAGGGTATCGATTCCCAGCAAGTACAGAGGCCTGATTATGTCGTCAGCTCGCACAAATACCACGCAAGTGCATTTTGATCCCTACGATCACGCAGTTCACGATGACCCCTATCCCTACTACGCGCGTCTGCGGCAGCACGCGCCAGTGTACTACAACGAAGAGCACGGCTATTGGCTGCTGAGCAAATGGGACGACTGTTATGCCGCCTTTCGCGATGTTGCAACGTTCAGCAGTATTGCTGGCCCGGCGCTGGAGGCCCAGCAGGATGCCAACGCCGGTTACCCCATGTTCATCAATATGGATCCGCCGGATCACACCCGTATTCGCAAACTTATTCAGCCCCTTATGCTGCCCCAGCGGATCAAAGTGCTAGAGCAGTATATCCGCGACAAGGCGGTGAGCCTGCTAACGCCGCATCTCGGCAATGGGTATATGGACCTGACGCAGGACTTCGCGGCCCTGCTGCCAATGGATGTGATATCCACCATGATTCATGTGCCGGAGCCGGATCAGGACATGGTGCGCGGTTGGGCCGATGATCTGATCTATCGTGAGGACGGACAATTCGGTTTGAATGAGCGCAACATCAACGCCTATTTCGCCATGGGGAATTATTTCGACGAGTTGGCTACCGAAATGTCGGAAAAGCTACAAGGCGAAGACGACATATTCAGTGCTGTACTGCAGGCTGAGCGTCAGGGTCAGCTGACGCACAAAGATGTGATCGGCTTTGGCATTCTGCTGGCTATTGCTGGCAACGAAACCACCACCAAGCTCATCGGTAATATGAGCTACCGTCTGTGGCAACACAAAGACCAGCGGCAACTGTTGATCAATGATCCCTCGTTAATGGGCAAAGCCGTGGAGGAAACCCTGCGCTTTGATGGTTCCACCCAGATGATTGGTCGCCAGGTGATGAAGGATGTTGAAATCCGTGGTTGCAAGTTGAAGGCCGGCGAGCGAGTGGGGCTGTGTATCATTTCAGCTAGTCGCGACGAAGAAAAATTCGACAATGCGAACAGCTTCGACATTACTCGCGGCAGTCGCGACCATATGGCATTCGGTAAGGGTATTCACTCCTGCGTGGGTGCCTCGTTGGCGCGCCTGGAAGTGGCGGTTTGCATGGAAGAAATATTGCGTTTGATACCCGACTATGAAATAGACGAAGCCGGGTTGCAGCGTACCCACAATCCCAATGTACGTGGGTTTACCCATGTGCCGATATCGTTTACGCCACGGAAATAGAAGGCTGTCTTGTTGCAGCATACCTATCTAGTTAGAGGTGGACTCTAGTAACTGTCCTATGGAGGGGACGGTTCGACGTTAGAAGCTGTTGCCGTATTGCGACTCGGTAATCTTAACGTTGAGCAGCAGCAACTCTTGCGGCGATTTCCTGTCGGGAATAATGGGTAGAGGAGATTCCAATACCCTTCTCAATCTTTCAGGGACTCTCATAAGGAGACCGCAATGCAAGTAAAAGATGTGATGACTGATAAACCCGAATACCTCGAAGCTAGCGCGACTATCCGCGAGGCTGCCATGCGTATGCAGGAGCACAATCGCGGCTTTACCGCCATTGGCGAGCGCGAGAAGCTCGTTGGTGTGGTTACCGATCGGGACATTGCCCTGCGTGGTATCGGCAAGGGCAAAACGCCTGATGATCCTATCAGTAGCGTGATGAGCGGTAAGGTACTGTATTGCTATCAGGACGATGAAGTTACCTCGGTGCTGCAGAATATGCAGGATCAGGGTGTACAGCGCCTGGCGGTACTGAACAACGACAAAAACAAAGACTTCGTTGGGGTGGTAGCGCTGAGTGATATCGCTGAAAAGTGCAAGGATACTGATCTGGCGCAGCGTATCGCTAACTGTTGTCGCACTTATCATTAAACGCGTCTTGCGCGCCAGCTGATCGGCTGTCCGCTGGCGCGGTTGTTACTGTCCGCTTCTTTCTTTACGCAAACCTTTCATCTGCCCCGGAAATCCGGTATCTCTAGAGACTACATACTGTCCCGAAGAAGGATATGTCGCCATGCCAAGCACACTGCGTTTGAATATGACCGGTTCGGAAGCGGACCCCGAGTTGCGCTCGGCGCGCTATCAGGCTGCCATTGATATGGCTGAGTACGCAGATCACAATGGTTTTGCCTACATTAATGTCGAGGAGCATCACTGTGCGCAAAATGGTTGGCTGCCTTCACCGCTGACGATGGCGGCTGCGATCGCGGCGCGCACGCACAATGCCAACATTGGCATTATGGCTCTGTTGGTGTCCCTTTATGACCCGGTACGTCTGGCAGAAGATATCGCGGTGATCGATCTGCTAAGTCGTGGCCGCCTCAGTTTTATTGCCGGGCTTGGCTACCGCGAAATTGAATTTCACGCCCTGGATAAGCCGTTCGATACGCGCGGCGAATGGATGGATCATGTGCTCGAAACCTTGCTCAAGGCCTGGGGTGATGAGCCCTTTGAGTATCGGGGTGAAATGATTACCGTGACGCCCAAGCCTTACACCAGGCCGCACCCCATGTTTCTGGTGGGGGGCATGAGCAAGGTGGCGGCGCGGCGAGCCGCGCGTTTTGGCTTGCCCTTTTCGCCGCCGATTCACGATGCCGAGCTTGAGGCCTATTACTATGAACAGCTTGAGGCCAACGGCAATCTTGGCTTTGTGGTCGCGCCGCCCGACGACTTTTCACTGGTGTTTGTCGACGAGAGCCCCGAGCAGGCATGGCCCGAAATAGGGTCTTACTTTCTCAACGAGGTGCGTGAATACAACAGCTGGAAGCGAGCGGGGCTGGCGCGCCCCATGGAGATGCCCAGTGCCAGCGTTGAAGAGATTCGCGCCAGTGGCCGCTATGAAATTCTGACGCCCAATGAGTGTATCGACCGCATGCAGGCAGATCCCGAGCGCAATATGGTGATGCATCCGTTGGTTGGCGGTGTGCCGGTAGATAGAGCCTGGGAATCCCTCAGGCTCTACTGTGACGAGGTGTTGTCGGCGATTTAGCGGCGGGGGCGCATTTTGGGGCGTGGCGTATCGTCGCGCACGACTTCTTTTTCGCCTTCACCGGGTACAAAGTCGGGGCGATTATCAAACTTGGGTGGGTCGTAGCGATCCACCAGTCCCAGCGTGGCTTTGTTGAGCCACGACTGTTCCTGATCCTGGCCGACCTGGCTGTTGAAATTGCCCTTCTCGTCCAGCGCCGGGTGATTGGGGAAGTTGCTGCGCAATACCGTCAGTGAGCGATCCGCCAGATCATTCATGCCCAGCAGCAAGTACGCCTGGGTCATCACCGCCAGTGCGTCGGGAACCGCTGAAGTTTGCGGTAGGTTTTCCACAACGTAACGGCCGCGGTTCGCCGCCGCCAGGTATGCCTTGCGTTTGAAGTAGTAGTTGGCCACGTTGATTTCGTAGCGCGCCAGGCGGTTGCGCAGATGTATCATCCGGGCCCGGGCGTCCGGCGCATACTGGCTGTTTGGGAAGCGTTGCAGCAACTGGCGAAAATCCTCAAAGGCCTGAATGGCTGCGCCGGGATCGCGCTGGGTCATATCAGTGGGAAAGAACCGCTCCAATAGGCCCTGGCCCTCGGTATAGTTCGCCAGTCCGCGCATGTAGTAGGCGTAGTCCACGTTTGGATGCTGGGGGTGCAGGCGAATAAAGCGGTCTGCGGCGGCAATGGCGGCTTCAGGCTCCAAGCTGCGATAGTGAGCGTAAATAATCTCAAGCTGGGCCTGTTCGGCATACGGGCCAAAAGGGAAGCGCGATTCCAGTAGTTGCAGATTTTGCACGGCCAAAGAGAAGTTGCCGTTCTCCAGATGCTCCTGTGCTTTTTCGTAAATCTTCTTCTCCGAGGATTCTGCCTCTTTGTTCGGATCGGATGCGCAGGCGGCCAGTACGCCGACCAGCAGTATCATCAGACCGTGTTTAACAACTCTCATAGTGTGGCATTCCCGGTTTCAGCGGTGGATAATTCAGGCGACGTATTTAACCACAGCCACCCTGCTCCATAAAGCGGCCGCACGCGGTGGCGAAAAAGGATTATTCATGCCCGACACAATTGCCCTCAGCGCCGTCATTCCAGACGAGCTGGCGGGCCAGCGGTTAGACCAGGCGGTTGCCCACCTGTTCCCCGATTACTCCCGTTCACGCCTGCAAAGCTGGATTAAGTCCGGCGAACTGACAGTAAACGGCGCAACCCTTCGCCCCAAGGACAAAATCATGGGCGGCGAAACCGTCAGTATTGGCGCCGAATTGCAGGACGAGGGCCGTTGGGAGCCTCAGCAGATTGATTTCGGGTTGTTTTACGAAGATGAGCAATTGCTGGTGCTGGACAAGCCCGTTGGCCTGGTGGTGCATCCCGCTGCCGGGCATGCCGACGGTACTCTAGTCAATGCCCTGCTGGAACACTGCCCGGCTTTGGCGCAGTTACCGCGGGCGGGCATTGTGCACAGGCTCGACAAGGACACTTCCGGGTTGATGGTGGTTGCGAAAACCCTCGAAGCCCATACCTCGCTGGTCAAGCAATTGCAGGCGCGAGAGGTACACCGCGAATACGAGGCGCTGGTCTACGGTGCCATGACCGGCGGCGGTAAGGTGGATGCGCCGATGGGCCGGCATCCACAGCAACGCAAGAAAATGGCGGTAGTGCGCGCCGGCGGCAAGGATGCTGTGACACATTATCGAATGATTGCGCGCTACGCGCATTTTTCGCATGTGCGCTGCCTACTGGAAACCGGGCGCACTCACCAGATTCGAGTGCACATGGCTCATATCAAGCATCCACTCATTGGCGATCAGCTTTATGCGGGCCGCCTGCGCCAGCCCAAGGGCGCCAGTGAATTGCTCAGCGAAACCCTGCGCACTTTCCGTCGCCAAGCTTTGCACGCGCGGCGCCTTGAACTGCTGCACCCGGCCTCTGGCGAGCTCGTGAGCTGGGAGTCTGAGCTGCCCGCTGATTTTCAGCGGCTGCGTGACGTGCTGGCTGCTGAGGACAAGGCGGGTGGCTGATGTGATTTACCCCGACTGGGACGCGCCTGCAAACGTGCGCGCCCTGTGCACGACGCGCTCGGGCGGGGTAAGCCACGGCGCATATGCGTCGTTCAATCTTGGCGACCACGTGGCTGACGATCCGCTGGCCGTATCTGAAAATCGTCGCCGTCTGCATCACTACTGCCCGGAATTGACAGAAATCCAGTGGTTATCCCAGATACATAGCCCGGCGGTGGTGGTCGCCGACGGTAGCCGAGTGCCACAGGCCGATGCTGCGATTACTGATCGCACCGGGTTGGCCTGCGCGGTGCTGACGGCTGACTGTTTGCCGGTTTTGTTTGCCGATAGGGCTGGGAAGCAGGTGGCAGCGGCTCACGCCGGTTGGCGTGGATTGCTCGACGGTGTTCTGGTTAATACCGTGAATGCATTTGACGCCCCTGCCGCACAGCTCCTTGCCTGGCTGGGGCCCTGTATTCGCCAGCCGCGATTTGAAGTGGGCGGGGAAGTGCGCGGGGCCTTCATTGACAGATTCTCAGGTCCGTCGGTCCGTCAGGTGGAGAGCTGTTTTGTCTCCGGCGACGAAGCGGACAAATACCAGTGTGATCTGGCGGGCTTGGCGGCGCTGCAGCTACAGGCATTGGGCCTGACGGCGATCGCCGACAGCGGCCTGTGTAGCTACGACGATCCACGGTTTTACTCCTATCGCCGCGAAAATCCCTGCGGCCGCTTTGCCAGCCTGATTTACCGCCTGCCTTGATTTTTGCCGTTTAACCCTCATTTAAGGTTGTGTACGAGGCTTTATTTGCTCGTGAGCTGGCTGGTTGAAGCCAGACCTTGCTGGCAGTAGCGGTAAGCCCCGTCATGTGTGGGTGCGAGCCGAGCTCGCGAATTTACACGAGGGTAATTTCATGCGTATTGATCGTTTCACCAGTGCTCTGCAGTCTGCCGTTGCCGAGGCCCAATCGCTGGCCATTGGTAAGGATCACCAGTTTATTGAGCCGGTGCATCTGTTGATGGCGCTGTTGCGTCAGCAAAATGGCTCGGTCAAACCCTTGCTGCAACAGGCCGGCGTAAATGTGCCGAGCCTTGAGCAGCGCTTGGGAGAACAGCTGAAAGCCCTGCCTCAGGTACAGGGCACGCCTGGCGACGTGCATGTGTCCAATGAACTCGGCCGCGTTTTCAATGTGACCGACAAACTCGCTCAGCAACGCGGCGACGCCTATATTTCCAGTGAGCTTGTGGTGCTTGCGTTGTTGGACGTAGGCGGCAAATTGGCTGCCGACCTCAAAGCCGCAGGACTGACCAAGGACAAACTCGAAGGCGCGATTGATAGTGTGCGCGCAGGAGCCAACGTGAACGACCCGGAAGCTGAAGGTGCCCGCCAGGCCCTTGAAAAATATACCATTGATCTCACCGAGCGTGCGCGCGAAGGCAAGCTCGACCCGGTAATTGGTCGCGACGAGGAGATTCGTCGCGCAGTGCAGGTGCTGCAACGTCGCACCAAGAACAATCCCGTGCTGATTGGTGAGCCCGGCGTAGGTAAAACGGCGATCGTGGAAGGGTTGGCTCAGCGGATTGTAAATGGTGAAGTGCCGGAGGGTCTGAAAGACAAGCGGTTGCTGTCGCTGGATCTCGGCTCGCTGCTAGCGGGTGCCAAATATCGCGGTGAATTTGAAGAGCGCCTGAAAGCCGTGCTCAACGAATTGGCGAAGGAAGAAGGGCGCGTCATCCTCTTTATCGACGAACTGCACACCATGGTCGGCGCCGGTAAGGCAGAAGGCGCAATGGACGCAGGCAATATGCTCAAGCCGGCGTTGGCGCGGGGCGAGCTGCATTGTGTGGGGGCTACCACGCTCGACGAATATCGTCAGTACCTTGAAAAAGATGCAGCACTAGAGCGCCGCTTTCAGAAAGTACTGGTGGGTGAGCCCAGTGAAGAGGACACCATCGCCATTCTGCGTGGCCTGAAAGAGCGCTACGAAGTGCACCATGGTGTCGATATCACGGATTCGGCCATTATCGCCGCCACCCGCCTGTCGCAACGCTATATTGCGGATCGGCAATTGCCGGACAAGGCGATCGATCTCATTGATGAATCGGCCAGCCGGATACGCATGGAGATAGATTCCAAGCCGGAGGAGATGGATCGACTTGAGCGCCGCCTTATACAGCTGAAAATACAGCGCGAAGCGGTCAAAAAGGACAAGGACGAATCGGCCCGCAAGCAATTGGAAAAGCTCAATGCCGATATCGACGCAGTGGAGAAAGAGTATGCCGACCTTGAGGAAATCTGGTTGGCTGAAAAATCGTCATTGCAGGGCGCAAATCAGATCAAAAGCGAGCTGGAGAAAGCGAAGCTGGAGCTGGATTCAGCGCGCCGTGCCAGCGATCTGACTCGCATGTCCGAACTGCAGTACGGAGTTATTCCTGAGCTGGAGAAACGCCTTGCCAGTGCCGGCAGCGCTGACAGCGAAGAGCGAAAGTTATTGCGCAACAAAGTAACCGATGAAGAGGTGGCGGAGGTGGTTTCGCGCTGGACCGGCATTCCTGTGAGCAAAATGCTTGAAGGCGAGCGCGAGAAACTATTACGCATGGAAGACGAATTGCATCACCGGGTGGTGGGGCAGGAAGAGGCAATTGTTGCCGTATCGCACGCGGTGCGACGCTCTCGTGCCGGGCTGAGCGAGCCCAACCGGCCCAACGGTTCCTTTCTGTTTATGGGGCCAACCGGGGTCGGTAAAACCGAGCTATGCAAGGCGCTGGCGACCTTTTTGTATGATAGCGAAGATGCCATGGTGCGCATCGATATGTCGGAGTTTATGGAGAAGCATTCCGTTGCCCGACTTATCGGCGCGCCTCCCGGATATGTCGGTTATGAAGAAGGTGGCTATTTGACGGAAGCCGTTCGTCGTCGGCCCTATTCCCTGTTACTGCTCGATGAAGTGGAAAAGGCGCATCCGGACGTATTCAATATTCTGTTGCAGGTGCTGGACGATGGCCGCCTGACAGACGGTCAGGGCCGCACGGTTGATTTTCGCAATACCGTCATTGTGATGACCTCAAACCTTGGGTCGGACCGCATTCAGGATCTTGCACGCGCCGACCGTGGTTATGATGCGATCAAGGAGGCGGTGCTGGACGTGGTTTCAAATCATTTCCGGCCGGAGTTTATTAATCGCCTCGACGAGATGGTGGTGTTCCGTCCGCTGGAGCAGGCCCAGGTGCGAGCGATTGCCGACATTCAGCTGGTCTATCTCAGCAAGCGCTTGGCAGAGCGGGAGCTCTCGCTGGAGTTGAGCGATGCGGCGATGGACAAGCTTACGGCTGTGGGCTTCGACCCGGTTTACGGGGCGCGCCCGCTGAAACGAGCGATTCAGCAGATGGTGGAAAACCCGTTGGCGCACGACATTCTTGAGGGTAAATTTGGTCCCGGGGATGCCATATACGGCGACGTGGAAGGCGAGCGGCTGGTATTTTCAACCGTCGCCAACGCGGAGATGGTGAGCTAAGGGTTACCAAGCGCTGCAGGCGTCCGGCGCGTGCCGCCGGGCGCTAGCAGTAGATATCTACCGCCTCCTGAGCCTTTTTCATTTGCTCCGATTGCTCCTCGCTGTCGAGCACTCGGTATTCGCCGTTGTCATCTTTCACTCTCACGCGCTGGCCGCGTGAGAAGTTCTGTAGGGCCTTTCTGGCCTGCTCGCAGCGCGCGGGGTCTTTATCCGGGAGAACTTCGAACTCTTTGTTTTTCTCCGGCTTTTCCGGAGCGGGCTCGGTACCGCTATCCGCCCGTTTTGCCGGCACTTTCGGCGGGTAGGGTGGATTAACGCTGTCGTCGCTGTAGCCGCGGCCGGTCGGGATAAATGTTGAAGGGCGATCCAACGGGGGCTTTTGGGTGAAATGGGGCTGGCCATTGTCGTCAACCCAGCGGTAATAGCCGGTTTTGGCGGTCACCGCCGACCCCGCAACGATAATCAACAGCGCCAAGGCGAGTCTTTTCAGCATGTTATAGTCCCATTCCTCACTCCTTCCTTCATTATGGCAGACATTTTGCGTTAGCGATAAGGAGTAGCATCACACTTTGACAGCTATTGACAAGTGCTTGCCATCACTGAAAAATACGCGATTGCTCAGAACACCTGAAATGGCCGTTAATCCACCGCTACCCGCGGTTGTGATTCGGGGTTGCGCTCAAGCGCGCAATCATTGCTTTCGCAAATCCATTCTCTCCGCAAGCACATGACCTGTGTTGCGAGAATGCCATCTTCGCACACCCCGCGAAGACCTTCACAAGGGCAAATCTGCATCCTTTTGCAGCTTTGTCAGGCGTTTCGCCCGACGCATCGTGGTCGATGTGATCGGAGGTTCATGTGATTCTCGCTGCCGCATAGTCGGCGGGCGCACATGCTGTTATTTAATCGAAAGGGCGCCTCCGGAATTCAGGTTTTTGCGAGGGCCGCAGAGTTGCCATTGAAAATGGGCGCGCTCTGCGCGGGGCTAAAGCAGTCCTTGCGAAAACACCCGTTTCCATCGGTGCCCGAAAACTGAAGAGGATTATTCAGTGGAGTTACTATCTGGCGGTGATATGATCGCCCGCGCCCTCGAAGACGAAGGCGTTGAATTTATCTTCGGCTACCCCGGTGGGGCCGTTCTACATATTTACGACTCCTTGTTTCAGAACTGCAAGGTGCCTCATATTCTGGTGCGTCACGAGCAGGCGGCGACTCATGCCGCTGATGGCTACGCGCGCGCCACCGGCAAGCCCGGCGTGGTGCTGGTCACCTCTGGCCCTGGTGCAACTAACGCGGTCACCGGCATTGCCACGGCCTATATGGACTCTATTCCCATGGTTGTGCTGTCCGGTCAGGTTGCTACCCACCTGATTGGCGAAGACGCCTTCCAGGAAACCGACATGGTTGGTATCTCCCGCCCCATTGTGAAGCACAGCTTTATGGTGAAGAAGGCCGAAGACATCCCCGAGACCATCAAAAAGGCTTTCTATCTGGCGTCTACCGGGCGGCCAGGTCCGGTCGTTATCGATCTGCCGAAAGACATTACCAACCCAGTCGATAAATTTGAGTACCGCTACCCTAAATCGGTGAAGATGCGTTCTTACACGCCAGCGAGCCGAGGTCACTCCGGCCAGATCAAGAAAGCGGTACAGTTGCTGTTGGAAGCCAAACGCCCGGTGATTTATACCGGTGGTGGTGTGGTGCAAGGCAATGCATCCGGTGTGTTGACTGAGCTGGCGCACGAGCTGAACTATCCCGTCACCAATACCCTGATGGGACTTGGTGGCTTCCCCGGTGACGATCGTCAGTTTCTGGGCATGCTGGGCATGCACGGGTTTTATGAAGCCAATAATGCCATGCATCACAGTGATGTGATTCTGGCGGTGGGTGCACGCTTCGACGACCGCGTTACCAATACGCCCGGCAAATTCTGTCCCGGCGCAAAAATCATCCATATCGATATCGATCCGGCGTCAATCTCAAAAACCATCGCTGCTGATGTGCCGATTGTCGGGCCGGTGGATTCCGTGCTCGCCGAAATGTTGAGCCTGGTTCGCGAAGCCCGCAAAGCCGACAAAAGTCTACCTGACGCGAAAGCGCTGGGTGTCTGGTGGAATCAGATTGACGAGTGGCGTGATGCCCACGGCCTGTGGACCAGACCCCGTTACGATACCTCTACCGATCTGATCAAGCCGCAGGAAGTCATCGATACCTTGTGCAAGGTGACCAATGGCGAGGCGTATGTAACCTCTGATGTTGGTCAGCACCAGATGTACGCGGCTCAGTACTACCGCTTCAAGCACCCGCGCCGCTGGATCAATTCCGGGGGGCTGGGCACGATGGGCTTTGGTCTGCCTTCCGCAATGGGTGTGAAACTTGCCTACCCGGATTCAGACGTGGTCTGTGTGACCGGCGAAGGCAGTATCCAGATGAATATTCAGGAGCTCTCCACCTGTACCCAGTACAACATCCCGGTGAAAATCCTGAATCTGTACAACGGCTACCTTGGCATGGTTAAGCAATGGCAGGATATGCAGTATGAAGGTCGCTATGCCGAGAGTACTTACGAGAACTCGCTGCCGGACTTCTGCAAGCTGGCAGAAGCCTACGGCCACGTGGGAATTCGCGTAGACAAAAAGGCGGACCTGGAAGGGGCGTTGAAAGAAGTGTTGGCGATGAAAGATCGCCTGGTGTTTATGGATATTCACGTAGATCCCCACGAGCACGTTTACCCGATGCTGGTGGCGCCGAACGGCTCCATGCGTGATATGTGGTTGAGCAAGACGGAGCGGACCTGATGCGACGGATAATTTCAGTATTGTTGGAAAACGAGCCTGGCGCTCTGTCGCGTGTGGTTGGCCTGTTCTCGCAGCGTGGCTATAACATTGAAACGTTAAACGTAGCGCCAACCGAAGATGAGACGCTGTCTCGTCTGACCCTGACCACTGTCGGCGATGATCACAAGATCGAGCAGATCACCAAGCACCTGAACCGTCTGGTGGATGTGGTCAAACTGGTCGACCTGAGTGAGGGCGCACATATCGAGCGCGAACTGATGCTGGTGAAGGTCCGTGCCACCGGCGCCCAGCGCGCCGAAATCAAGCGCTGCACCGATATTTTCCGCGGTCAGATCGTGGATGTTGGTCCAACCGTGTATACCATTCAGATCACCGGCGCGTCTGACAAGCTGGACTCGTTTCTGGAGGCTGTTGGTGACGCAGCCATACTGGAAGTGGTGCGCAGCGGTGTGTCCGGTATTGCGCGCGGCGAGAAAGTGCTCTCCTTGTAATACCCTGTGGGCAAGGTCCGCTCCCGCATTGGTTTAGTGGATAACCTCTGGGAGCGGCGGGCCTTGCCCGCGAATTGCTTTTGCTTCGCCATCCTTTAAGCTGTCCCAAAACATAACAGGGACATCTCCATGGCATTTCAATCCGACCAACATGCCAAGGCCTACTGGCGTGAGCATCTCCGTTTGATGTTCGCCCTCTCGGCAATCTGGTTTCTCGTGTCTTTTGGTTGCGGCATCCTCTTTGTTGATTGGCTCAACCAGTTTCGCCTCAGCGGCTACAAACTGGGCTTCTGGTTTGCGCAGCAGGGCGCCATTTACACCTTTGTGATTCTGATCTTTGTCTATGCCCGATTGATGGGGCGTCTCGATAAAAAATATCACGTTCACGAGGAGTAACAGATGGATCTCCAGACGCTGACCTACCTCGTCGTTGGTGCCACATTTGCGCTGTATATTGGTATTGCACTCTGGTCGCGCGCCGGCTCGACACATGAATTCTATGTAGCTGGTGGAGGTATTCACCCCGTCGCCAATGGCATGGCGACTGCTGCCGACTGGATGAGCGCCGCTTCGTTTATTTCCATGGCCGGATTGATTGCCTATATGGGCTACGGTGGTTCGGTATTTTTGATGGGCTGGACAGGTGGTTTTGTTCTACTGGCCATGTTTCTGGCACCTTATCTGCGCAAGTTCGGAAAGTTTACCGTGCCTGAGTTCATCGGCGAGCGCTACTACTCACGAACCGCCCGGATTGTCGCGGTTATCTGCCTGATCGTCTGTTCGGTGACTTATGTGATCGGGCAAATGAAAGGTGTGGGTGTGGCATTTTCGCGGTTTCTGGAAGTGGACTACGATATCGGCCTGTATGTGGGCATGGGGATCGTGTTTGTCTACGCGGTATTAGGCGGGATGAAGGGGATAACCTATACCCAGATCGCCCAGTACTGCGTACTGATTTTTGCCTTCACCATTCCCGCGATTTTTATCTCCCTGAATCTGACTGGTAATCCTCTCCCCCAGCTTGGTCTAGGCAGCACACTGATTGGCAGTGATACCTATCTGCTGGATAAGCTTGATCTGGTCTTGCAGGACCTCGGATTCGCCCAGTACTCCACTCAGGAGCGGCTCAGCAAACTGAATATGTTTGCCTACACCCTGTCGCTGATGATCGGTACGGCGGGGTTGCCCCATGTCATTATCCGGTTTTTCACTGTGCCGAAAGTCAGCGATGCACGTAAGTCGGCGGGCTGGGCTTTGCTGTTTATTGCCATTCTCTACACCACCGCACCAGCGGTTTCCGGTATGGCGCGACTGAACCTTGTTGATACGCTTGCTGGTAGAGATGGCGGTGGCTTGGTCTACGATGAACGCCCGCAGTGGTTCAAGAACTGGGAGAAAACCGGACTGCTGGAATTTGAAGACAAGAATGGCGACGGGCGGGTGACCCATGTCGCTGACTCGGCGGTGAATGAGATGGTCACTATCGATCGGGACATTATCGTGTTGGCAAATCCGGAGATTGCTCGCCTGCCCAATTGGGTTATTGCATTGGTAGCCGCGGGTGGTCTAGCGGCGGCCCTATCGACGGCGGCGGGGCTGTTGCTGGCCATATCCTCTGCGATCTCCCATGATTTGCTAAAAGGTGTCTTTACGCCCGGCATTTCGGAAAAACAGGAGCTGCTGGCCAGCCGTATCGCCATGGCAGTCGCGATCGGGTTTGCCGGGTATCTGGGTTTGAATCCACCTGATTTTGCAGCCGGAACCGTAGCGCTGGCCTTTGGCCTGGCGGCATCGTCACTTTTTCCTGCACTTATGCTCGGCATCTTCAGCAAGCGGGTGACCAAGGAAGGAGCTATTGCGGGCATGCTCGCGGGGCTTGGGGCCACGCTGTGTTATGTATTCCAGCACAAAGGCATCATGTTTATTCCGGGTACGGAGTTTATGGGAGGTATGCAGGAAAACTGGTTTCTGGGGATTGAGCCCAATGCCTTTGGTGCCGTCGGTGCGCTGGTGAATGTGATTGTCGCAGTTACGGTTTCCCGGGTTACTGCCGAACCCCCTTCCGAGGTGCAGGAGCTGGTAGAGCATATCAGAGTGCCATCGGGGGTGGTTTCAACACATGGCCACTAGCCGCGGGGCATACGGGTGTGATGGTCGGGGTGCTTTGCCTATGATTTATAAGCGTTTTATGGTTCCCGGGTCACAATTATCCTGCTGCACCCCGTTGTCGGAAAGTTTTAAATACGCATATTTCACAAAGGTGAGCTAGTGTAACTTTGTGTAAGGTGGGAGTTTGGCGTAAAACAACTGATAGGGAGTCGCGTGAAATCGTTGAGGCCGAGGCCTGCAGCGACGAGCGGGCACCTGCAGAGATGGAGTGGGCACAGACTCGTGGGAGAATATAGATGCAGGCGGTAAAGGGCACTACGGAGCAGCAACCGGATGAAATGTCGCCCCTGCAGAAGGAACGACGGCGCGGTGATCGGCGCCGGGTAACAACGCGCAGGGTGCGCGAGCGCAGAACAACGGAGCGGTTGGCTGCGTTCTTTCCGATGCTGTTGATCGCATCACTCAGCCTGACTTTATTGTTGGTTGTATTTAGCTGGCAATCTGCGAAATTGCGCAATGCCGAGACTCGCGTCTTTGGGGCGGCGATCGCTTCTTCGCAGGCTTCGATGTCTGCGAGCGCTTTCGACCGTTTGCTGGAGCGACCGGAGCAGTCGAGTTTACTTGCCGCGGTGAAAGGACACCCGATGTTTGGGTATCTGATCGTTGAGTCTCCACACGGCCAACGTCGGGCCGAAAACATTGCCGGACAAGTAACCATCCCGGATCTGCCTCTGTCTGCGAGTCAGCGAGTTGTCGGTGGGTCGCGCGATTTTTCCACCGCTGATCGCACAGTCGATCTGCTGGAATACTTTTTCCCGGTTGAGCAGGCCGGAAACCAGGTTGTGCGGATCGGGTTCCTGGCGCCAACGTTTTATTGGCCGCCGGGGGCGCTCTACTACTTTTTATTATCCCTGCCTCTTGTGCTGCTGACATTTGCTGCGCTCTCATCAATCATTAAAACCTATGTTCCCATGCAGGTGTTGGGCCAGCATTTCAAATCACTGAACGAATCTAATGAGCTAGCGGTTATCGATAATTCAGAGGCGCGTTCGCCTTTATTTGATGATTTCAACTCGCTGATTGCGAACGCCAAGCAAATTGTTAGCGACATAGAGTCCAAGCAGGACAAATTGGATCTTAATCGCAAACTGCTGCAGTTTGACAAAGCCAGAACTGACGCTGTGCTCAATACCTTATCAATCGGCATTGTGGTGCTGGATGCGGCCGGTGCCGTGTCCTACCACAACAAGCGGTTTGCCAAGTTTTTCCCGTCGGTAGAGCCGCCTGAAGCTGGAGCCGGCTTCTCCGATTGGTGTCCATCAGAAGAAGTCATGAGCTATGTTGAGAGCTGCCGAAAAAATGGTGATGCCGCCGGGCAAATGCAGTTTTGTTATGCTCACCGCAAAAACCACGAAAAAATTGCCTCGGTGACAATACGACCGTTGAAAACCCTGGATCAGGGTGAGCCACTGGGCGTAATTTTGGTTTTTCAGGATATTAGCGATGTGGTACATAACAAAAAAATGTCGGAAGAATTTGCGATCAAGGCCGCGCACGAACTCAAGACGCCACTGCACGTGGTTAAGATGTACAGCGAGATGCTCATGGAAGACGATATCGAGCCGGATCTTCGGGTCGAATCGCTGAATACCATTTACGATGAAGTCGATCGCATGGCTGATCTGGTCAATAATCTGCTGAATATTGCCAAGATCGAGATGGGCAGCATCAACGTTGAGAAGACGCGGGTAAAAACGGCGGAGTTCCTCAACGATATTTTCGAAAACATGAGTCGCGCGGCGGCCAACAAAACACTGGATCTGCAAAAACAGATTCCGGAAAGCTTGAGCCCAATTGTGGTCGATAAGGACTTACTCCGGATTGCCATCAATAACCTGCTTTCCAATGCGATTAAATACAACCGCGACGATGGTCAGGTGCGCTTGGTTGCTGAAGAAAATAACGAGGTTGTCAGAATCCATGTGGGCGATAGTGGGCCCGGAATATCGCAGGAAGATCAGCAATTGGTATTCGACAAGTTCTATCGGTCAGAAGATGAAGAAATCAGAAAAAGAAGCGGGCATGGCTTAGGCCTTACGCTGGCAAAGAATATTGTTCAGCTGCACCACGGGCAACTGAGCGTATCCAGCGAACCGGGTGAAGGTAGCACCTTTACTATTGAATTTAACAAGAAGTCGATATTGGGCGAGCGAGGTAGTCAGTAATGCCGGTCATTCTGATAGCTGAAGACGAGCCGCATATTTTTCGCGTGCTGAGAATTGCGCTGGAAAAAGCCGGTTATGTCGTTGAGCATGCGGTGAATGGTAAAGAGGCATTGGTTAAGATTCTCAGCTGCGCACCTGATGCGTTAATTTCAGATATCGCCATGCCGATTATGGATGGGCGAGAGCTGTGTATGCGGCTCGAAGAAGAATTGCCGGAGCGGACTTTTCCTATAATTATTTCTACTTCAAAAGCCGGCATTGAGCATCGTGAGTGGTCAGCAAAGATTAACAACCTGACATTCATGGAAAAACCCGCCAGTCTTAGAGCGCTTGTTGCGCTGATGCATGAACTCGTTCCTGTCGATCCCTGAGGATAACGCGTGGCTACGATAGATCATTTGCGGTACGTCGACTTTAAAGGTTACTCACGCATGCTGTTTGCGCTGGTAGCCGATATAGGGAGGATTGACGTTTTTGAAACAGAGAACGAGTGCGTATTTACCTCGGACGGAGAGTTTGATGGTGTTTTCCGAGGTAGTGACTATACCCTGCGGCAGGAAATTCCTTTACGTGACCTCGACGTGTTGCCGTTCATTGGTGTTGTTGCAAAGACAGGAATGTCGCCTGCGTTAACGGTACAGCTTGAGACCGCACTGACAAACATCGCAAGCAATGTTGCCAGCGAGCTGCAGCTTCGAGCTGAGCTGGATGCCATGGCAGAGGAGCTTGGCGAGCGCTATGACGAACTCAATCTGGTTTATAAAATCAAGCATAACGTCGAGTCGGAAATTGACGACAGTAAACCGGTTGATTTTTCGCTGCAGCAACTGGTGGATGATTGCGCCACGTTTCTGGCTGTTGATTCGGCGCAGATAATAATCCCAGGTAAGCAATGCGTCGTGCAGGCCGGTAAGCCCGGCCGTGCGTTGTCGGAAGAGCAGTTGGCGATTGCAGTCGAGTCGATGAAAGTGATGCAGCAGTCTTTTGTATCGAATTCGGAGGAAGAGGCGCATCGTTTTAAGCTGGACCGGCTGGGGGAGCTGAACGTTGTTTGTGCCCCAATATTTTCTCCCAATGCCAGATTGCAGGGTATGTTTGTGGCAGTTAGGCGAAGAGATCTAGCCGAATTCACAAACAGTGATCGACAGCTAGTAGAAATTCAGGCGGAGATGGCACGAAAAATCATCAAGCAGCGGTATGATCAGGTGACCGGGCTGATGAAGCAGGCAGAGCTTGATATCCGTTTTGGTGATGTACTAAAAAGCAATGAGCAACAATGTTGCTTGGTTTTCTTTCACTTTAATCATCTAAAAATACTGGCCGATAGCTTTGGTCATGAGCACGCGAGCAAGTTGCTTGCGGCCTTTTCCTCAATCCTGCACGACCACCTGGATACGGGCTGTATTGCAGCGAGGGTAAGCGCCGATGAGATTGTTGTAATCTCTACAAATAACGATTTTGTCCAGCGCCTGGATAGCCTGTTTGCGGCGATAGAAAGAGTCAATGCTAATCGTCATATTGTGCCTGCGGGCAGTGAGTTCAGTGTCAATGTGGGCATCGTCCGATATCACGAAGAATTCCGTTCGGCGGCAGACTGGTTGACTGCGGGAGACTTGGCGGCTTCTCTCGCTAAGGACAACAGCTTTCAGCGTCAGCATGAGTATAGTCCCAATGATCGAGCGCAGGGGCGAAGAAGTGACGATATCTACTGGCTGCAGAATGTTAAGAGCGCATTGCTTAATCGCGATTTTGTTCTCTACTGCCAGCCTATGGAGGCGCTCTCCGGAGGCCCGCCACACTATGAGGTGTTGTTGCGCATTCTTGATGACGAGGGGAATCTTTTATCACCGGCCAAATTTATAGAGGCCGCCGAGCGTTACGATCTGGTGCCGAATATCGACCAATGGGTGGTCGAAGAAATCTGTGGTCTACTTAAAACTTATCGAATCAGTGAGATCTCTCCCGAGTCAGTCTGGAGTATAAACCTGTCAGGCAAGTCGATGGGTAGCAAAGATTTCAAGCGGTTTCTGGTAGAGCTGCTTGAAGCGAATGTGAAATTCGCTAACCACCAGCTATGTTTTGAGCTGACCGAGACGGCTGAAATTGGCGAGATGCAGTCGGCGCTCGAGCTAATGAAAGAAGTCAAAGCGCTTGGTGCGGCGTTCTCGCTAGACGACTTTGGCTGCGGCCTTAGCTCATTCAGCTACCTGAAAGAGATACCGGTTGACTACCTGAAGATAGATGGCAGTTTCGTACAAGAAATAGAGTCTAATGATATTAATCTCAGCATGGTTAAAGCCATGAATAGTGTTGGCAAGCTTATGGGGCTGTCTACGATAGCGGAATTTGTGGAATCTGAGAGCGTTAAAGAGCTTTTGCAATCCATTGGGCTGGATTATGCACAGGGTTACGTTGTGTCACCGCCAGTGCCATTGACAGAAGTGTTGGAACAACTAACGGAGCAAGCCGGCGCAGGAGTGGCCAAGTGACGCAAGTTCTGAAAACACAGCTCGGGGTCATCAGCTATCTCGCGCTGACCGAGTCGCTCGACAAACCGGCGACGCTCACAGAACTGCAGCGTGCTGTTGAAGAAGCGGTTGCCCAGCAAGACCTCAATGTTGCCATCGATATGGGGAACATAAAGTTTATAAACAGTCGAGCTCTGGAGGCAATTCTCGATTGCAATGAGTTGCTCACACGCGAAGGCGGCTGGTTAAAGTTGGCAAACTGCTCCGGCATCGTAAAGAAAATTTTGGCCATTAGCGGTGTAGATCGCCAGGTCGGGATTATTGACGACGGAAAAATGGAGTCGCCGCCGCAACGTGGCGAATTTCGCCGTTTGGGGGATGTCCTGCTCGAACGATCATTAGTTGACGAAGATACGATAGTCCACGCCATGGAGGAGCAGGAGCGCACTGGGATGCGAATGGGGCGGATACTTATCGAGTCGCAAGTGGTGGCTGAAGAGGATGTGCTCAGGGCGGTAAGTGAGCAGCTTGGAATACCGTTTGTCAGCATAAAGGCCGGCGTTTTTGATATCGAGGTATTTGATTCGCTGTCTCAGGATACGGCGATTCGGCTTAATGCGATGCCCTTGTTCAAAGTTCGTGGAACATTGGCGGTGGCCCTCCCCGATGCGCAGGATATTGCCGTACTGAGCGAGATTGAAGAAGCTACCGGTTGTCAGATCAGGCCCGTATTGGCATGTCGTGCTGACATAAAGCGAGCGTTGAATGAAATTGTCGGTGGCGTTGATATCGGTACCGATCTGATCTCCGACATTGATGATGACCTCGAGCTGGTGGAGACGAATCAGCCCGAAGACTATGCTGCAATCGATGAATTGTCCTCGGGTTCGCCAATCATCAATCTCGTTAATGCCATTATCCAGAGGGCAGTGAACGACGGCGCAAGCGACGTGCATATCGAACCGGGATCAAAAAATTCCCGTGTCAGGTTTCGTGTCGATAGCATTCTTTACGAAATTATGGCGCCGCGTGCGGAGTTGCACCCCGCCATCGTGTCACGACTGAAAATTATGGCCAACCTGGATATTGCCGAGCGCAGAATGCCGCAGGATGGGCGTATCCAGATATATACGCAAAACCAAAAAGTCGATTTGCGCTTCAGCTCGCTGCCGGGTCTGCACGGAGAGAAAGTGGTGCTGAGGGTGCTCGACAAAAGCCGGACAATACTGGACCTTCACAAACTCGGTTTTTCGGCGGGTAATCTTGAAAGATTTCGCGGATTGCTCTCAAAGAGCTATGGGCTGATATTGGTTACGGGGCCAACAGGAAGCGGGAAAACCACATCGCTGTATGCTGCGTTGAGCCATCTGAACTCGCTGGAAAAAAATATCGTAACGGTTGAGGATCCGGTCGAGTATCAGCTGGATATCATTAATCAAAATGAAGTTCGCGATGCAATTGGGCTCACCTTTTCGCGCATGCTCAAGCACATCCTGCGTCAAGACCCGGATATTGTCATGGTCGGCGAGATAAGGGAGCGTGAAACTGCGCAGATCGCCGTGCAGGCGGCGCTGACGGGGCATCTGGTGTTGTCGACCCTGCACACCAATGACAGTGTCAGCGCGGTTACGCGGATGATCGACATGGGGGTGGAACCCTATCTATTGTCGTCGGCGTTGGTCGGTGTTGTCGCACAGCGGCTAGTTCGCAAAATCTGTCCCAATTGCAAAACGCGCTTCAAGCCGCCGCCAGAAGTTGTCGAGCGCTACCAGTGGCAAGAGCGGGAGAACATTATGCTTGCCCAGGGGCGAGGATGTGAAGTTTGTTTTGACTCGGGATATAAAGGCCGGCTGGGTATCCATGAGGTGTTGACGGTCGACTCTGCGTTACAGAGTCTGATAATGAAGAACCCTAGCCGCGATGATCTGAACAAGTATGCGCAGCAGCGCAACCTGAAAACGCTGTTTAATGATGGGTTGGAGCATGTGCTAGCTGAAGAAACGACACTTGAAGAAGTTTCGAGGGTTATCAGTGATTGAGTATTGCGTGTTATGCCTTTAGTTGAGCAAGATACTTCCGCAAAGCGCTCTGGCACGGCGTTCTCGATGAAGTCGGAGCTTTTCCAGCGGCCGGTAACCGCCGACGACCGCATGTTTTTTACTGAGCAGCTGGCACTTTTGTTGGAGACGGGTTCTGCACTGCATAAAAGCCTGCAGCTGTTACATAACCAGATGGAAAACCCCCGCGTGCGCGATATCATCGCTGATCTTGCGCTTCAGGTGGAAAAGGGGCGCGCCTTTTCCTATGCGTTGCTGCAGCACCCCGAAATGTTCCCCACGACCTATGTGAAGCTGGTAGAGGCCAGTGAGGGCGGCGGCTTTATGGCCAAGGTTCTGGATGAATTGCTGGCCATGGATGAAAAACAGCAGCAACTTAAGGGGACAGTCAGTTCTGCAATGACCTACCCCATGTTTTTGTTGGTGTTTTCCGGGGCAGTTGTCATCTTCGTAATGGTTTTTGTTTTCCCCAAGTTTGCCGAAATCTTTTCGTCGATAAAGGATCAGCTGCCGGCATCAACGATTGTGCTAATGGCTATCAGCGATTTGTTACGAATATATTGGCTGGCGGTGTCTGCGGTGGTTGGCGGCATTGTTGCAGGTAGCGTCTTTTGGGCAAAATCGGCCGCCGGTGGTGCAACACTTGATAGGCTGAAGTTGCGCACACCGATGCTGCGCAACATCTTCCAGAAGATTTATCTTGTTCAGCTTATGCGCGTACTTAGCCTGTCGCTGAGTAATGGTGTCAGTGTTCGCGATGCGCTGAGCGCGAGCCGGGATGTTGTTAATAATCGTGCATACCGGGCTTTGATTAGAGAGACCGAAAAGAGTGTTCAGGAGGGCGGGCGTATCAGTGATGTTTTTTGTCAGTCTGCGTATGTCCCTGAGCTGGCGCGGCAGATGTTGGCCACGGGTGACGAAACGGGAACCCTGTCCAAGGTTATGGCCCGCATAGCGGATTACTATTCCCGGGAACTGACTAAGCAGTTAAACCAATTGTCGAAACTGGCAGAGCCCGTCATGCTGGTCGTGATGGGCTTGGTGGTTGGGATTATTGTCAGTTCACTGATATTGCCGATTTTCAAGCTGTCCAGCGTGGCGATGTGAAGTGGGCGTGTTTATAAGGGTTTTCGTGTATTTTCGGCTGCGATCATATATATTTAAATGATCGCAAGGTAATCGTAATAACGGTGTATTGTTAGGCGCTAAAAAAGAGCTGTCTAATCAACCGGTTAAAAGTGATTTTGCAAGCAGATTCATTGAGGGGATTTTCATGGATTCTAAGTCGCCCAAGCGGCAATCCGGGTTCACGCTCGTTGAGCTCGTCATTGTAGTTTTAATCTTGTCGGTACTAGCAGCAATTGTTATTCCCCAGTTCACCTCCTCCACTGACGACGCCAAGCGAGCCGCGCTTGATTCCAGTTTGGCAGGTGTTCGTGGAGCAATTGACCTGTACTACCAACATCACGGCCATTACCCCAGCAGTGTTGCGGCTACCGGCGCAACCTGTCCGGGAACTGGCACCGCTGGCACGGGTGCGATAGACACGGTTCAGGCGTTTCTTGATCAGTTGAGTCGGTACTCGAACGCAGCAGGCCAAACCTGTTCAACAACCGATGCAACCTTCAAGTTCGGTCCTTACTACAAGAAAGATGCTCTACCGCCTGACCCGATTACCGGCACAAATAATACTTTGGTTATTGTGAATACGGGTGACTTGGCCATGATTGCAGACGGTACGGCTGGCGGCTGGAAATACGACAACAAAACCGGCAAGTTCATCATGAACCACACCGATTACGACGATCGCTAAGACGCTTTACGATTGGGGGTGGCTATCGCGCTTCCCCCGACCGACCTTTCCCGCCCCGCCCTACATAATCCTGACTAGTCACAAACTTGAATCCTGAGGTTGTCAATGATTACCGTGTCGCCAGAATCAAGGGTGGCAGATGGTCTCAGTCGAATGGCGGTATCGGCGCTTGCATAAGCGCTTATATCTAAAGATGCGGATGATTTTTGGTCTGCGGTAGGCCCTCCAATTTCGTGAAGCGAGTCCCAGGGGCCGGCGAGTCCATCACGAGAAATTTCAATCGTCACGTTCTCACCGCCTTCGATGCTCAGCGCGCGCGCGTCTAGGCTCAGTATTACCTTAATGTCTCCAGTGAGGTCCAGTGCCCGCATTGCGCCACTGCTGCCCGACACGGCCAGGCCTGTTTCACCATCCATGGTGAGCAGGCGAACGTCCCCAGCGGCGGGGCCGTCGTTTTCACCATACTCCAGCCAGGGGGTGGAGGCCCAGTTTGACGAACCTGTGCTGCCATCGTAGGTGCCACTCTCGAAGTCGTCGCCGTACTTCAGGGTACAGGGTTGGCCCGGGTAAAGTGCAAGGAGTGAGTGGGATGCCAGATCGGTGAGAAGGTGGTCGCAGTTTTCGGTGTTGACGGACAGGCCGGCGACCTCTTTAGCGCTAAAGCTTTCGGTATTGTAGGCGCCGAGCAGCTGGCCGCTGAAATTGAGCATGAGAACCTGCCTGCTGCCCGGGGTGGCGAGGAGAAAC
>NZ_JBVBUV010000036.1:0-38171 GCF_057445395.1 Litorivivens sp. | reverse complement strand
ACCAGGAAGAAGGCCATGGCCTGCTCCATATTGCGCGGCTTGAGCCCCCACAGGCGCTGATGCATCAACTGCTCACGGCTTAAATCCAGCACCTGCAACCTGTTCTCGCTGACATTGCGCACGTAGCCGACAAAGTCGTGCTCATCGAGCAGAAATTGATTCAGGTGAGCCGACGGGTGCCGCGCGCGGTCGATAGTATGCAGGGTCTGGGCGCCGTCGCGAACAGTTTCCACTTCCTCAACCCCCGCCCAAAAATCGCCACTGATCTGCTCATAGCCTTTGGCCATGTATTCGATATCGTCGAGCACACGGTCGCGGCGATAGTCTTCCACATTGGCCAAGCCCGAGCCTTTTGCCTTCAGCCTCATATTGATGTCTTTGGTCACCAGACACACATAGGCCTCAGGCCGAGTGGCCTGGAGGTGCATCGCTACGTTGATAATGCGATTGTCGTTGGTCTGGTGCACCGAGCCATCGAGGTAAGGAGCATCGCTATCGTGGCTGATCAGTTGATCCGCAAAAATCGACAGCGTGCCGCAGCGGCCATCCTCCCGCGCAGTCGGAATCTCCACCCCCGCCTGAATTTCGGCCGGCGAGGCATTAAACATGATTTTGTCGATGGCCTGAATGGCAATGCGCGCTTCGCGGCTGACGTCCTTGTCACGCCTATCTTTGATCGCATCGAGCTCTTCGAGCACTGTCATGGGAATGACCACACGGTGTTCCTGAAACGCGTTCAGGGCCATGGGGTCGTGAAGCAGAACGTTGGTATCCAGTACAAACAGTTTTTCCATAGGGCGCTCTCACAGTGGGAAACAACGGCGCTTGAAACAAGCGCATACGAGGGAGGTACAGGGGCAAACTGATAGGCGGGGTGGGCGCAAAAGCCCGGAATGTGGTGTATGGCAAATATACCGCTAGCAAATGATTATTCCATGACAACCATGTCTTGATTATTAGAACCCCGAGGGCACCCTGTCAAATGTTCTTGTCGGTGCGGGGGCTGCCAATTACACTTTAATCCGGTCTCATTAAAAAAAACCAGTGCCATAACAACAAAAACAACACACTCACACTTACTCACACTAGGAGGGTACCGTGGCATTTCACGGCAAAGTAGCACTCATCACAGGCGGTGGCAGCGGCATGGGCCGATTGGCAGCACGCAATCTGGCTGCCGAAGGCAAAGACGTGGCGATCTTCGACATTAGCGCCGACGGGCTGGCGGAAACTGCCACCGGGCATGCGGGCATTCATCACTGGGTGGTAGACATTACCGATGGCGAGGCCGTCAGCAAAGCGGTCGCTGAGGTGGAAAGTACCTTGGGGCCAATCGACCGTCTCTACAACTGCGCGGCCATCATGCCCTTTGGCAAACTGCTGGAGCAGGATGCGGCTGTCATGAAAAAGATGATGGACATCAATTACGGTGGCCTAGTGAATATCACCAAAGCCGTATTACCCGGCATGATTGCCCGTGGTCAGGGCGACTTTATAAGCTTCGCCTCCATGGCGGGCATTCTGCCCACCATGCTCACCGGAGGCTATTCTGCCACCAAGGCCGCCGTGGCATTCTTTACGGAAGTTCTGTACCACGAGCACCTGAATAGCGGCGTGCGGTTCGCCTGTGTATGCCCCCCCACGACCAACACACCACTGCTGGAGCAGGGCAAGGCCACCGCCTGGCCCAAAATGCTGGACCAGGGCACCATGCTCGATCCGCAAGACGTGCTCAACGCCATCGACATTCACTTGGAGAAAGGCAAATTCTGGGTGTTCCCCAACCGCGATTCACGCATCGGCGCGCTGATCCGTCGCTTCGCCCCCGGTCTTCTGTGGAAACAGATTCACCAGGTTGAGGGATTCTAGGCGCCGCCTGCAGGTGGGTTTGGGCCCCAGCCCAAATACCACCTGACTTCCCCGGCGATATCCGCTAGGCTTACGCCCTTCCCGCAACAGCTTTTGGTACCGCCGCACACATGCTCAATCAGGACTCCCTGCAACAACTCAAGCAACTCAAAAGAGAAATTCACGACTCCGTCGAGCGGGTAGAAGGCCTGGTGCGCGGCAGCCAGGGGCGCTTCGGCTTTGTTCGCCTTGAAGACAAACGCGACATCTTTCTCCCACCCCCGGAAATGCAGAAAGTGTTTCCGGGCGACCGGGTTCGAATTGCCATTCAGACCCAAAAAGACGGCAAGCTGGCCGGCGAGATCGAAAAGCTGCTGGACAGCCCACTGGACACCTTTGTGGGACGCTACGTGACCCGCGGCAAAGCCCATTTTGTCGAACCCGATATCCTGTTCT
Organism: Litorivivens sp.; assembly: GCF_057445395.1. Lineage (NCBI taxonomy): Bacteria > Pseudomonadati > Pseudomonadota > Gammaproteobacteria > Litorivivens > Litorivivens sp. The sequence goes on along the minus strand of NZ_JBVBUV010000036.1, from coordinate 35,867 downwards.
TCAATCGCTTGCTGTTTATTCCACCCTCGGAACGCAAAAAAGCCCAACCCGGCGACATCATTGAATGTCGGGTGAAGCGTCATCCCATTCGTGACGGCAAGTCGCTGGTGGAAATCATCGACAATATCGGCGCTGCCGATCAGCCCGGCATTGAAGCAGCCCTGACCATCAAGAAATTCAATCTGGCCAGCGAGTGGCGCGATGACGAGATGGAAGGGCTGGTGGAAGACCAGTACGCCGCACAACGCCAGGACCTGACTCACATCCCGTTTGTCACCATCGATTCGCCGGAATCTCGCGATCTGGACGATGCATTATTTGCCGAGTGCACCAATAGTGGCTGGCGCCTGATGGTCGCCATCGCGGACCCCTGTGCACTGATAGCACCGGACAGCCCGCTGGAAAAGGCCGCAATGCACCGCAACAGCTCGGTGTATATGCCAGGGCGGGTACTGCCAATGCTGCCCGAGGTCATAACCCAGGAACGCTGTTCTCTGCTGCCCGATGCCATTCGACCGGCGATTGTCTGTGACATCGAAACAGACTCGCAGGGTGAAATCAGCCGTTTCGAGTTTGTACAGGCAACCGTGCGCTCCACGGCCAAGCTGAACTATTCAGAAGTCGCCGCTCATTTGCGCGGTGACCAGCAACTTGAACACCCCGCACTAAACCCACTGAAGCAGGTATTGGACACCCTGCTTAGCCGCCGCCGCGAGAAACACCTGGTAATGGACGACCGTCCGGATTTCAGGCTGATTCTTAACGAAAGCGGCAAGATCGACCATATCCGCAAGGTGGAACGCAATGACGCTCACCGCCTAGTGGAAGAGTGCATGCTTATCACCAACCGCTGCGCTGCCGAATACCTGCGCGACGACCAGGCGCTGTTCATGGCCCACCGCGGCGTACGCGAAGACAGAGTGGCCAATGTAAAAAGCCTGCTCACTGAATATGCCAGTGAGCTGAGCGAGCTGCCCTTTACCGAGCTAAAGGCCTATATCGAACTGCAACACAAATTGATCGGCAACACCGCTGAACGCCCACTGCGAAGCATTATCAGCCGCATGCTGGAGCGCGCCGAGTGGAGCCTGCAGGCTAAGCCACACCATGGGCTCGGCTTTTCCTGTTATACAAACTGCACCTCTCCCCTGCGCAAAAGTATGGATTACATGGTGCAGCGCTGCCTCCACGCTAAGCTCTGTGAGCAAAGCCTTCCGGCCTTGGCCAGCGAATGGGTGGAAGAGCAACAGGCCCTGCTGCAGCGCAATCGACAGGCCAGCTATCAAACCGAACAGATGCTTAAGTGTCAGTACATGGATGCACACAAAGACGAAGCCTTTGCCGCACATATCGTACAGGTGGCAGGTGGCGGCTTTACCGTGCGCCTTGACGATATCGGCGTAGAGGGCTTTGTGGATGTGCGCGGTATTGAGGGCAAACTCAGCTTCGACCCGATTACCTTGCGACTCTACAATGACGAGAAGAACTTCCAGCTAGACCAGGAACTCACCGTAAAAATTGAGTCCATCGACACCGGACGTCATCGAATGTTTTTCAAGCTGGCAGACTAACGCTGCTTTAAAACCCCGCGCACCTAGACGGAAGCCCCACTCGCCAAGTGGGGGTTCTTGCGCTCGTAGGGAATATTGAATCTTTTCCGGTAATACAGCAATCGCTGATCCACTTGCCCCTCGTCCAGACCAAAATCGGCCAGTCGGTAGTTATGTGCGCCGTGCTTGTGCCGGGCATTTCGGTCCAGCCAGTCTTGCATACCGGTCAGGGCTTGATCACTCAACGGCAGCCCGAAATATTCGTAAATTTGCTCAATAACAGCGCGCCAATCGGCATTGATGTCCTGATAAAGCACGTCGATCTGCTGTTCAGCTGGCACAGAGGCCCTGACCTTCTGGGTTTTCCGCACCATGGCATCGGTTTTGTTCAACCACTCCTGACCAACTCCGTGTGGATCAACAGTATCCGTATCGCGCACCAAAGAGTTCCAAGCCATCGAACACGCTGACCCCACCACCTTTATCGGATCTCGATGGGAGCACACCAGGCGCGCATCGGGAAAAACGGATAGCAAAGCATCCAGGTCCTGCATATGCTGGGGCGTTTTCAGAACCCAGGGACGGTCGTCATCGCCGCGCCACCAACTGATTATTTTCATCAGGCGCACCATGTACTCGTAGGCATAAGTCTGGTCAGTCTGCATGAGGTAGCGAGCAAAACTGGGTAAGTGGGTAATCACTTCGAACAACTGACTGGAGAATGCGTGTTGTAACAGCCCCACCTCCTCTTCGACCTCAAAGGCACCCAGCGGGTGTACTGACGCAATCTGAGGGCTCATATACAGCACCGCCTTTAGCCCCTGCTCTGTCGCCGTTATGCGCGGATCCTTTTGCCCTGACGCGCGGGCGCGAAAAGACGCCGGGCCCGGGACAGGGTTAACCGATTCCCAGGCCTTGAGATGCAAAAACCCCGGATCGACCGCCAGTAGACGGTGCAGGCGAGTTGTTCCAGAGCGGGCCAGACCAACTATGACCAGCGGCGCACGGATCTCCCGCGCCAGTATTTCCGGATGTCGCGATATCAGGTCTTCGGCCCACAACCGATGGCGCAGCAAGCGCATCAGCGACATCTGGGTAAGCCGCGCACCCACCGGGTTAAGCCGGGCTTCGTTGTTTAGCCCGTCGCAGATGAGATGAAATGGCTCTAGAAACCGCTTATCACCAAAGTCGGCCAGCCCCGTCTCAACACTCGCCTTCGCCATCAAGGTGTCTGCGCTAAAATGCACTCGTCCAATTCCGACGGCGTTGGCAAAGTACAGACAACGATTCAACAGGCGAATTGGGACACGGTGATAGGCAGCCGCCGGTGGCAATGCCCCGCTAACAGTCGAAGTCATGGTAGATTAACGCCCATCGAAGAATTTGAATTATTTACCGTAACATATACGTCAATCAGGAAAAATCAAACCATCCATGCCAAAAGCCACTCCCGCACGCAGCCGAGGCCGCCCTGCTAAATTGTCTCGCGACCAGATTCTGAGCTGTGCACTGAAACTGATCGAGCGCTCTCCCGGCCAGAAAATCACCATGACCGGCGTGGCGAAGGCCCTTAACACGGCACCCATGAGTCTCTATACGCATGTGCAGCATCGCGACGATCTGATGGACGGTATTGCCGAGCGCGTCATGGGGCGCATCGATTTACAACTCAATCCGCAAAACCCGTGGCAGGACAGAGTACGCGTGTGGCTGCAGCGTTGTTACGAGCATCTCTCAGCCTACCCCCAAGTTGTATCGCTGCTGCCACAGAGCGACCATATTCCACCGAGCTGGCTGCGAGTTCACGCCCCATTGATCCTGACACTCAAAGACGCTGGCTTTACCGGGCAACAACTGGCGACCGCCTCACAATGGGTCGGGCATCAATTGATTGGCGCGCTGGTGATGGGATTTGCCCGCAAGCGCAGCACCAATACTCAGCAGGAAGTTTCCGATCTGCTCAGCCAACTAGACAGTTCACAGCAGAGCGCCTTTGCCGACATACTGCCTTACCTCACCCCCGACACTGAGCTGTTCGCTTACACCGTAGAGCAGGTTGTTCTGGCGCTGGAGGCACGATTGTCACAATGATTGCGCTGTCTGCTGACCGGCTGGTCGCCCATCGCGGCTGGCAACGCCGCTACCCCGAAAACACCATACTCGCCGTGGAAAAAGCCATTGCCGCAGGCGCCCGACATGTTGAAATCGACGTGCAATTCAGTGGTGACGGCCGCGCCGTGGTGTTTCACGACCCCACACTGTTTCGCAAGTGCGGTGACTCACGGGAAGTGTATGCACTCACCCTCAACGAGCTCATTACCATCAAGATCTCCGCCGCTCATCGTCTGGGCAGCAATGAAACTGACACCGTGATTTCCAGCCTGGAAAGCCTCGCCGAAGTGGTCGCGGCACACCCGCAAGTCACCCTATATGTGGAAATCAAACAGGATATTCTGCAGCATTTCGCCAACACCACCGTGTTAGACGAGCTTGAGCGCTCGCTACAAAAGATTCTGCCGCAAGTGATACTGATCAGTTTTGATTACGGTATACTCCATCAGGCCGCTGAATTGGGCTGGCGGGTTGGGCCGGTACTAGAAAACTGGAATGACCTGAACGACACAGGGATGATGCCGGCAAGTGCGCAGTGCGTTTTTCTGGATTACCGTCTCGTCCCTCCCGGCACGTCGCTTCACGACGCACCTTATCCCTGTGTGTTATACGAAATAGACAACGCTGACCTGGCTCGGTCATGGCTGGGGCGAGGCGCAGCCAAAATCGAAACTTTCGCCATAGGCGAGCTGTTAGAAAAATAATATGCTGGAAACTGAAGTAGCTGTCATAGGCGGAGGAATACAAGGCGCGGGCGTAGCTCAGGCCGCTGCGGCCGCCGGGTATCAAGTCACCCTGTTTGAGCGATCGTCCTGGGGCGGCGCCACTTCGAGCTCGTCCAGTAAACTCATTCACGGCGGGTTGCGCTACCTCGAAACAGGCAACTTCAATCTGGTACGGGAAAATCTCGAAGAACGCGAGCTGCTGCTACGAAATGCACCAACGCTGGTCAACCCCATCCCATTTTACATTCCAATCTATAAAAACAGCCGCCGGTCCGGCTGGCAAATACAGCTCGGCCTGCTGCTGTATCGCATACTGGCCAGATTTTCCCGCACATCGGAATTTCACCGTCTTGACCGGCGCGCCTGGCGCTATCTCGACGACCTGAAAATACAGGATCTACGATCCGTTTTTCAGTACTGGGATGCCCAGACCGACGATCGCATGTTGACCCGTGCGGTAGTCAAATCAGCGATGGACCTCGGCGCAAAAGCCTATTGCCCTGCCGAACTCATCAAGGGACAGCGGGAGGCCGACGGCTACAAGCTATTACTCACCATTAAGGGGAAACCCGTCTACTGCAAGGCGAAAGTGGTGGTTAACGCGGCCGGGCCATGGGTCAACGAGGTGCAAACCCGACTCGATCCGAGCCTGACAGCGCTTGATATCGCACTGGTACGCGGCAGTCATATCATCATTCCCGGCAACCTGACGAAGGGCATCTATTACCTGCAGTCTCCGATTGATGGCCGCCCGATTTTCGCAACCCCTTGGCGCGACAACATCATGGTCGGCACGACGGAAGCAGAGCACACGGGCAGCGTCGACAATGTGACGCCAAGCGAGGCAGAAATCGACTATCTGCAGCGCAGCTTCGCACACTACTTTCCAGAATCCGACAACCAGGTTGTCGACAGTTTCGCTGGCCTAAGGGTGCTCCCTGAATCTGAAAAGTCCATGAACAGACGCAGCCGAGAAACCCGTTTTGTGATGGATAACGAAGAACGTCCACACACGCTGGCAATCTATGGAGGCAAACTCACGGGGTACCGCCATACCGGGGAAGTCGCGCTGAAAAAGCTCGAATCCACGCTGGGGCAGCGTGAGCCGGTTAGCGATACCCGTACACTGCGCATCAAGCCAGCGTAAATTGCTCGCCAACAATTTCCTCACTCAAAGCCCACAGGCGTTCTGCTGCATCCCCGTCGAGACCGTATGAAAAATATCCGGTGGTCGGGGATGCCTCGCTGGCCGGCTCACCAATACCGCAATCCTCCAGATAGAGCCCGCCGCGCCCTTCCAGTTCAGGCGCTGTAGCCGCCCACACACTAGTAGCCGCACCCTGTTCAACCGTTTTAAATTCAAAGCCGCTCTCATGTGCCTGAGAGCCAAACTGGGCCATATCTTCTTGCGTCATGTGACGTCCAAGGTTCGTCATGATCGCGCCCGGATGCACCGCATTGGCCAAAATTCCGCGGGCCGTCAGCCCAACGGAAAAGAGCATATTCGCTGTTTTTGCCTGACCATAGGCCTGCCACTTATCGTAGGCGTGCGCTTCAAAATGCGGATCATCGAAATTTACTGGCGCATATTTGTGCCCGGCAGAACTGAGATTGACCACGCGCGGTGCTGTGGACTGACGCAGCGCGGGCACCAAAAGACAGGTCCAGAGAAAGTGTCCTATGTGGTTGGTGCCAAACTGCAACTCGCATCCTTCGGCAGTACGCGACAGAGGGCAGGCCATAATGCCCGCATTATTTATCAACCGATCGATACGCGGCGCTTTTGTCTGCAGGTGCGCCGCCGCTGTGCGTACCTGCGACAGATCACTCAGTTCCAGTTCAATTGCGTCGAATCGTGCGCCCGGCACCGCCGTCTGCAGCGCCTCCAGAGCCGTTGTGTACTTGGCTTTACTCCGGCCTGTGATAATCACGTCTGCGCCGGCCGCTGCAAGACTGCGCGCAGCCTCAAATCCGATACCCGAAGTAGCTCCGGTCACAACCACCGTCTGCCCCTTCAGATTTTTCCCCTGTAACACCTCGGCTGTTGTGGAGGTCGCGTTGAACTTTGCCATGGGTACCTGCCGTAGTTATTGGAATTGCCTTGTATTACAGCGATTTAACTCAGCCGACATCATTACCAACGGATTAACCGTAGTTAACGGCAGTGACACAAACAACCTAAGCCCTTGTTTTATCTGCAACTTACCTTTCTTATTCGTATGAATTTTCCGTTACAAACACCCTCAGACCGCGCCTGACAGAGCGCCGGCTGTAAGCGAAATAAATGCAGAGGAGCGTAGACTGAGCAGCATTGAGAAAACATTTGACCACCCCTGTAAAGGAGCACCACCATGAACACCAACACCCAAGTGACCGCCGCTGATATCGCCGAAAGCACAGCCAAATTCAGCGTAATGTCTATTTTGGTGACCGGCTTCATCTACTGCATTGCCCTGCTTGTTTGATTCCCCCGTAGAGACCCAGGTCACAACCTATTTCCCCCGCCCAGCGGGGGATTTTTTTAGTTGGCCGTGATACGCTCTGGCGCTGTTTTTCCACCCTGGAACAGCATCATGAGCGAGCTCGACAAACACCAGTACGTTTTATTAGGCACACGTAAAAAAGATGGCAGCATGGTCGACACGCCCGTTTGGTTCGCCCAGCAGGGCAAGACCGTATATATGTTTTCCGCCGGTAATGCGGGAAAGGTAAAGCGGCTGCGTAATTTCTCTGATGCCAGATTGGCGCCCTGCACCGTCAGTGGCAAAGCACTGGGGGAATTTGTTCCCGCTACGGCAACTCTGTTGGACGACGATGCCTCGGTTCGAGAAGCTCATCAGCAACTCGTTAAAAAGTATGGTTGGCAAATGCGCCTGCTGGATCTCGGCGCCCGCCTCGGCGGCCGCATCAAAAGTCGCGCCTTTATTAAAGCAGAGCTTAACTGACTCCTCAGTTAAACCGCGCCGCGAGCTCTCTGCGTGGTGCCGGTCGGGCGCCACTCTTGGCCAGGTATCTCAAGCCCGAATCTGCCGCCGCAGCCAGCTCGGCCCGCAAACAATCCTCTATTGTAGCCAATCCCCACTGGAGTCTAGCCTCGGTTTCGTAGTACGGCACACCAAAGCGAAGCAAACTACGCTCACGGCCGTCCCGCCCGCGGTCTTTAATGCACTTGCAATGCACCTTGCGCGCATTCAGTGCGCTATATAAAGGGTAAGGGTCGTAGTTGAGAAACGATAGCGTAAACATGCCATTCGCACCCAACTGACCGTCCACTGGCTCAAGCAACCGAAAGCGTATGCCATGGCCTTTCAGTAAATTGGTTAAGCGCACACGGAAGTACAGGGCAAGATCAGCGCTACGTTGCCGCACAGCCTGCTCACCGACATCCCCGTGCAAGCGGAAACAAGACAGCAACCCCGCGTATAGCGAAAAGTCCAGGCCACCAGACGGACAAAAACCGAGATCAGAGGCACCTTTCGCTAGCGGCTCGCCCGACCAGTTCAGGCCGCCCACCAATTGCCGAAACCGGGCATTGGTCCACAATAAGCCTGTGCCACGCGGCCCAAACAACCATTTGTGGCAGCTGCCAAACACGACATCGGCATTGTCAAAAACCGGCTGCGTCAGCCCCAACGACTGCGAAACGTCGAGAATATTGCAGGCACTAGGACGCAGCTCTCGCATTAGATCCATCCACTGCGACACCGGCAAGCTTTGACCGGAGTCGTACGCAATGTGTGAGAAAAATCCGATATCCGGGCGGAACCCGGAAACGAGGGCTTTATAAGCGTCCATATCCCGTACTTCCTTTTCAGAGAGATAGCACACTCTGAATTCCGGCAAACGCTCAAAGGCGCCAATACCTCCCACATGCTCATTAATCGTTGTCAGCACGCGTAGCGGCCGATTCAGTTTTCCGACCAGCCGGGCAAAGGCCAGAGCCAACAGATTCGAACATTGGGACGCGCTACCAGCCAACTGCAATTCGTGATCTGGCGCCGGCCATAATACTTCGGCTTGCTTGCGAGCCTCCAAATAGATGTCCCTGCCTTTGGCGTATTGCTGCAGGGGCTGAGCAAGGAGTTCCCGCGATTGAAAGGAACGCTGGGCCTCCAGACAGGGCTCGGACGGTGAGCCCAGAGTACCCGGATTCAGGTTGAGGTTGTCGTAGGGAAAATGTGCCTGCCGGAACTGCTCCCAACCCGCTTCCGATTGTACGGAGCGCCCAGAAACATGCCGATTGCCCTGCGTTTTCAATGGCACTACGACGGGCGTCTCGGGCGCTCGGACCCGCGCCTTGCCACGCCAACCAATTTCGGGAGCGAACAGCTCCGGGTTGATCCGCTCGCGCCAGGGTTTAAGCATTTGAAAACTTTTGTGCACTACTTCTCGCATATCAGATTGGCACAGATGCTCATCCACATAGGCGCTTTCAATCTCGTATTCCAGTTTCGATTGATCTTGCTCAAGCCGTGGATCGTAACTACCGCGCTGGATATCAATCGGAAATCCTTCGGCCGATGCGCTTTCGGCTATGGCTTCGGCCAGCTCGTTAACCGAAAAGGATTTTTCGGTCACATGATTGATAACCCGATGACATCCTCCCTCTGGCCGCGCATCCCACAACGATGCCAGCGATGTCACGGAGTCGTTCAACGCCATCAATCCAGTACGCTGGTGTCCTGTGCCGTATACAGACAGCGGCACCCCCATCAACGCCTGCGCAATAAAGCGATTTGCGACTGTGCCAAAATACTCATCGTAGTCAACCCGCGTGTATAGCTCCGCATGGTCACCGATATCGTCAGTCCACGTACCGAACACGGTGGACTGCATGATATCCGTTACCCGCAGCCCCCACTTTTTACAGGCAATGGCAATATAATTGGTATCGTTGATCTTGGATGCGTGATAGATATCATCCGACTGACGTGGATAAGGCAGCGGCTGTGTAGCCGTTTTTCCTTTGTATTCAGGGGTAAAGTACCCCTCAGCAATGTCGATACCCGCCTTGGCATACTCACCAAAAGTACCGAGCTTAATGATGTGGCATTCTGGCGCGTAGTCTCGCACGGCCCACAACAAGCGCATATTTCCTTCTTCATTGTTGCGCAATGTCAACAATGCACTATCGCAGTCCCGCATCGAAAAGGGCGCGGAACACTGCTGACCGAGATGATAGATTGCTGCTGGTTGCCGCTCTTCGATCAAGCGGTTTAGCTCTGAGGAATTTACATCAAGATGCAGAAATTCCATGTTCGACAAATTGTATAGGTTTCGGGAAGCTTGCAGCCGCTGCTGCACTTCCTGAATTGGCAGTATGCTATTGCCGCCGACCTCGCGAACCAAGCGTCTACGTAAAAAATTATCTACCATCATTATTTGACGGTCCGGATTCTGTCGCGCCAACCGCAAACTAAGAGGCCAACCGAGATAACCGTCAGCACCAAGAACAATAATCGGCGAGTTTTGGGGGAGCGGCATAATCGCCTCCTGATTTCCATTGTTGTCGACAGTCGGCGGCCGTGCCTGACTGTGCGGTTTCGTAATGGGTAATCAGCAACTCGCATGCCAGAGTCACAAAAGTGCTGTTTTAAAGGCTTTCTACAGGTATTGGCAGCGCCCTGCGCGAAATAATCACGGAAAACCGTTGCCGTAGTGCGACAACGACTTGGCGCGCTTTCTCCAAGTTATTGATATTAAAAAATGAATGCTTGTATCAGCACGGCGACACCCGACAACGCGCCTAACGCTGCGACGGCTGACCGCGCGCTTGAGTGCTCAGCAAGATAAAATTGGGGCTAACCTAACCACTGTCCTATATGGTTCACAATGGCATTTTCACCCGTTTGAAGGTGGTCAAAGGTCGCCGGACGCGCCGCGAGGCGCGCAAGCACGGTCGCCAACGCCCCGGATGTGAATTCTTCACACGACATTTCAATTGCTGGAACATGTCGCTGAATCCAATCAATCAGCGCAGTTTCTTCCGGCCAAAGATTTCGGCGCATATAAATCACCGCCGTCTGATTCCTCCACGCTTCGCAGAAACTACCATAGCCCGGCTTGGTTACCAGCACATCTACCGACGCAAGTATGTCTATGTGACTGAGACCCAGTGCCGACATGGGGCTTATCCGAGGGTGGTCAACCAGTAAATTATCCGGAACGATAAGGTGGGTGTCGGTAGGAATATCCCAACCGCTGAGATCATGACGTTGAGCAATACCACCCAGTGAGAATAGAGCAACCCGTCGAATGTTAGTGCCAACACGCAACCGAGTTCGTAGATCGTATCGCCGCCCGCTTCGCGCCAGCACATCAACCGTCGACAGATTAGACAGGCCCGGCATGCCCATACCAGGAGAGACTCGCAAAAAACGACCGGCGCTGTTGTAAATCTTCCGGATATCCGTTGTTACTTGGCGCATTTCCATATCACTGCCGGGGTAAAAACCGTCGAGGATATCTGCCCAGTTCAATGAACAAAATGCCAGCGTGGGTAGGCTCAAGGTTTGCGCTGCACTGATCCACGTAAAATCAACGTTACTGAGAACCATCCGAGGCTGAATTTTTCGAAGACAATCTACAAATATCTGTTGATGCTGAGCATAGTCACGATGCCAACAGAGAAAGCGCTCACGGGTCGTCTCGCTGTCAACGGTCAGCGCGTCACGCATGGCAACCGTAACGTGTTCGGGCGCCGAATGGATATGAACATCCGGCGGCACAAACTCCGCTACGCGTTCTCGTGTGTAACTAGATAAAACGACTACCGGCACATCTGGATAGCGCTGTCGCAGCGCTTCGATGACTGGCACGGATTGACCCAGATGACCAAAACCGTGTGCCGAAATAGCAAATACAATCGCGTTTTTCATTCTACCCGCCGACGAAATCGCGACAGGATAACATTTCTCGCCAAAGGGTCGGCCGCTGTATGACTATTGGTGAGCCTGACGTCGGCCCCGGTATTGACTTGGGTCCAGGTGATGCCGATGGAGCAGTCTGTAAAACTCGGTGCGATTGCGCTTTGCCAGATGCGAGGCTTTCGACACGTTACCTTGCGTAATATTCAGCAACTCTGCCAGGTATTCTCGCTCAAAGTTATCACGGGCTTCCGCAAATGAGGGAATTTCCCCCGAATCCAATTTCAGCGCATTCTGCACCAGCGTTGCGGGGATGACCTGCGTGCTGGAAAGCACGGTCGTTTGCTCTACAATATTCTGCAGCTGCCGAACATTACCTGGCCAGGAAGCTGCCACAAGATATTCCAGCGCTTCAGCGGAAAAGCGCTTGCGCGCCATGCCTTTGGTTTCGGCAAGCTGCTCCAGAAAATGATTCGCGAGCAACGGGATATCGTCGCGACGATCGCGCAACGGCGGCAAACTCAACTGCACGACATTGAGTCGATAGTAGAGATCCTTTCGGAACCGCTGCTCCTGTACTTCGTTATCAAGATCGAAGTGCGTTGCCGAAATAATGCGAACATCTATAGGTATCGACGTCGTTGAGCCGACCGGACGTACTTCGCGCTCCTGCAATACCCTCAGTAATTTGGCCTGAAAGCCCAACGGCATATCGCCGACTTCGTCGAGAAAAAGCGTACCACCGTAAGCGGCCTGAAAAAGCCCCTCATGGCTTTTACTGGCACCGGTAAATGCGCCTTTACTATGCCCAAATAGCTCCGATTCGAGCAAGGATTCTGGAACAGCACTGCAATTGATTGCCAGAAACGGCTTATCCGCACGGTCACTCGCGTTGTGAATGGAGCGCGCGAGCAACTCCTTACCGGTACCGCTCTCACTCTGTATCAATACACTGGTATCACTTTTTGCAACCATCTTGGCCTGGCTTAGCACTTCTTTCATGATGGCGCTGCGTGTCACGATACCGGAGCAGAAGGCATCCTGACTTTCATCGTCGTCGTTTCCATGAAGCGTTAAGGCACTCTTCACTTCCCTGACCAGTTCGGCACTATCAAAGGGCTTGGTAAGGTAAGCAAATGCCCCCCGGCGTGTCGCCTCCAGTGCATGAGGGATAGAGCCATGCGCAGTAAGCATAATAACCGGTAGCGACGGACGGTTTTCCTTCACGTATTCAAATACCGCCATGCCGTCAATGTCGTCCATTCTCAGATCGGTAACCACTACCTCCGGCTGGAAGGTATCCAGCATAGCCAAACCCTTCCTGCCTCCGTCGGCCGTACTGACTTCAAACGCTTCAGACTGAAGGCGTAAGGAGATCAGCTTGAGTAAGTCCTGGTCGTCGTCAATTACTAATACACGTTTTGCCATAGTCTATCTGCCAAAATCTCTCTTGATCGTTTCCAGTTTACTTTCGGCAGTACTACGCAATCACTGAAAGCGCTGTACTGGATGATTAAGACGCATTTCGATGCTCTTCAGTTCCTCAAGCTTTTGGCGAGCATCCGCCGTCGCTACTCTTGCGGCTCTCAATTGACCGTGTAGATGTTGCCAGGACAGGTTCATATTCAACAAAAGCTGCGCCAGCGCCCGATAATCCGCGTCAAAAAGCTTGTGCTTGCTGTCTTTGATGTATGCATTCAACAAACGTTCAGCCTCAATGTACTGACGCAGCGCATCATTGGAATCGTGTCGCATCAGCGCGATCGCCAAACGCAGCTGGGTTTCCCCATCGCGCTTCTCTTCGTAAGCCGAACGCGCCAATTGCAACGCATTCACGTACTCACCATACGCATAGTCATTGAGCTTATTGTTATAGTGGAGTAGATCTGTCACCGAATCGAGGCTGACGCTATCGCGTGGGCCGAATTCTCGCGGCGAATGGCCCGACTGGGAAGCGCACCCCGTAAGTATCGTAATCGCGATTGCTGCAATCAGGCACTTTCCCTGGTACATGTTGGTTGAACTCCGTTTTCTCGTTCGATCGCGAGGGGCAAAGTCAACTGCATGTGTGCGCCCGCTTTACATTCGATAACATTCAAATCCCCTCGGTGCATGCGTGCATACAACCGGGCAATAGCCAATCCCAGGCCGGTGCCCTTAAGATGACCAGAGTAGGGTGTACTGCTCTGGTAGAAGGGTTGGAATATTTTCTCAGCCTCACTAGGATGGATGCCCGGCCCAGCATCTATGACATCCAGCTGAAGACGACCATTTTGCACCGATTCACTGATTCGAATCACGCCATTATCCGGTGAAAACTTCACAGCATTTGAAACCAAATTGTCAATTATAGCGTCCAGCTTCTCAGAATCTGCAGCGATACGGGTATTCCGCACTTCCATCTTTAGCTGTAAATTCTTCGCGCGCATCGGCAACTCATGTCGATAGATAACCTCTTGTATGAGCGGCTTCAGCACCATAGAGTCCAGCATCAATTCAGATCGTGGCTCATCGCTGATACTAAAAGCCAGCAGGTCTTCAATGCGCCGCTGGAGCTGCACTGAACTACTTTCGAGAATGCCGACAACCTCCAATTGCTGCTCGTTAAGCACACCCACAACCTGCCCCTGCAATAGATTGGTGCCTTCGCGAATACTGGCCAACGGCGTTTTCAACTCATGTGAAATATGCTGCAAGAATATACGTTTCTGGTTGGCCAGCTCACCGAGCCGTTGCCGCAGCCATTCCAGACGATAACCAAGCGCCTGAATATCCTGCGGGCCACCCACCTTAATTGGCTCGTCGATATCGCCCGCGCCAAGCCGCCGAATACTGCGATCCAAGTCGCGCATTGGCTTACTTACCCGGTACATGATCACCAGCCCCAAGCCGGCAGCCACCGGTACGACCATTAACGCTTCCCACAACAATATGGACTGCCCTCGCCTCGCATAGGCGTGAATCCCTTTCACCCTGTCTTCGATGGCCTGACTATTTCGGTCGACCAGACTGCGAGTTAGATCTCGCATGGTATTGAAACGCTGCAATGAATTGACCGCCAATGAACTGTTCGGCGGCTCATTTGTAAAAACGTTGAACAATTCAACAGCGGTAGCGCGCAGTTGAGATATCTGACGTGCCGACTCCAGGTTTTCCTCGCCTTCCAAAAGCTCTGCGGCAACGCTGTCAAACTGCGCCTGCAGATCTTTATAGTTGGTTAGCAATTTTGTATCGCCGATAACCTGGTAAACGCGAGCATTTCTCTCCATTCCCAACAGCAGATCGTTGAGTGTTCGGCTGAGACGGATCGATTCTGTTCCCTCAAGCACCGTCGTCTGACTGTCCAAGGCCAGCTCTCGCATAAACAACGTTGCGCTAGCTACGGCTATAAGTAGCGGCAGGACCACCAGGCAGATCCCAATCGCCACCCAATGCATGACCTTTCGCGGGTAGAGCCTAGCGATGCCCCGCGGCCTAGCCGGGCCCTGTTCCGGTATTGCGCTAACCATCAGTCCACTCCCCCGCCACCGTGCTCATATTCTTCTGTCGATTTTCGTCCGCAAAATTGTCCGTGCCAAATATAAAGCGATGACCTTCTACAATTTGGTACTCAGCAGTTCCAGCACGTTCCACGGTGGAATTTGCGGCTCAAACTGTAGTCCATGTACAGTCACCCCGCGGGTCCATGCCCACACCGAAACACCTCGAAACTGCTCCACCTCACGCGCACCACTTTTGTCGATAGCCGTCAGCGCAGCCTCTAGGTAGCTATCTTGCGTCGGCATATCATTAGCCGACCCCGGCGCTTTCCGACAGGCTCCGCCCCGGCAATAAGCGTGCTCGTGAACAGTGGCCGCTGCAGGCACGCCCAACTGAAAAGGGATGTCGGACCCGGCGGCCCATTTTGCCATTTGTTTTGCGTGACGCGTTGCCCGTCTTTGGTATTCCGTCACAGCCAAGGCCTCGCCAGGCCCTCCAGAACCCAGATCGTAAAGCGGCGCAATCACATAACCATTGTTGAATTTAGTAACTATTTCACGAATATTTTCTAAAGCTGGACCTGCCGGGTTGAGCTGGTTAGAGGAGGTAAAAACTGAGAAAAATCGACCTTGCGGGTAATTCCTGTCTTTGCACTCAACAGGGGAGTGCTGCATGGTCGCCGGAACGGTTCCGGCAAAGTTTTGCGCAATTCTTTTATAAAAATGATACTGGCCATTTTTACGGCTGACGTTAAAAGGCTCTATATCAAACTGCACCCCGGCAACATGAGGGTCAGCACACACTTTGCGCGCCACTTTATCGGCGAAAGCCTTTGCCATCTCAGGCGGCAGCTCATTGAATCCCTTCATGCTGCCTTCGTAGTCGGCACTGACGACGCCATCGATTACCGGCACCACCAAAACACGACCACCAGCCGCGGCGGGATCCACCTCGCGCGCATAGGCCTGCACTGTATTGGCAGCGCTCCCACCGATGAGTTTCCTGTCACTGCTCAGCGGATAGACCGAGATCAGATCATCCAACCTGCAATGCTTGGGGTTCTTACCGGGGCAGTACATTTCGAGGCTGCCTGAATAGGTGTAAACCAGCTGTATCTTATGCCCCGTCTGCGCTGAGCGATTAAAATTGTTCAGCGCAGTCGCAAAATAGCCAGGGTCATAGCGTCGAGCCTCACCGGGTTTATTGCTGATGTCGTAAACCCAGGCAGCGTTCGCCCTCGGCACCGTACTCGTAGTACCTTCGCTTTTCGCTGCTAGTATCTCTGGTTGCAAGCATAGACCCAACACTACTACGCGGAGCCATGATGTCCGCAACCACGACCGGGTTTCTTCACGATGCAAGTGCATAATGAATCTCCAGTAAAAGATGATTACTGACCGCCTTACTCGACGGTCACGGACTTCGCTAGATTGCGTGGCTGATCAACATTGGTACCGCGATACAAGGCGGTATAGTAAGCCAGCAGTTGTAGTGGCACGGTATAAACAATCGGTGATATAAGGCCGCCAGATTTTGGTAACGTGAGTACAGTCTCCCGTGACGAATTGCGGAACCCGGAATCCTTGTCAGCGAAAACCAGCAGCTTCCCGCCGCGTGCTCGCACTTCTGCCAGGTTGGATTTAACCTTTGCCAGCAGTGGGTTGAACGGCGCCAACGCCACAACCGGAACCTGCTCGTCAACCAAGGCCAACGGACCATGCTTTAGTTCGCCGGCTGCGTATGCCTCTGAATAGATATAGGAAATTTCTTTAAGCTTGAGCGCCCCTTCCTTGGCTATCGGGTACATCTGCCCCCGCCCCAGAAATAGCGTGTACTGACTTTCGGCCAAATGTTCCGCCACTTCGCGAATTTCATTATCCAGCGAATACGCACGCTGAACTTGCTCCGGAGCACGTCGGAGCACATCCACCAATCCCTGTTCACGGCGTCTGCTGAGGCCTCGATATCGCGCCAGTAAAATGGCAAGGAGCGACAGATTCATCAGCTGCGTAGTAAAGGCTTTGGTTGACGCTACGCCAATTTCGGGACCGGCTTGGGTCATAAACACCATATCCGATTCACGTACCAGAGAACTTTCGGGGACATTGCAAATGGCCAGGGTGCCACGGTAGGGAGATCGCTTGGCAAATCGCAATGCTGCCAACGTATCTGCCGTTTCGCCAGACTGAGATAGCGTCACAAACAGGGTATTGGGGTTTACCACAGCACGGCGGTAGCGATACTCGCTCGCCAGCTCTACTTTACAGGACACCCCGCACAATGATTCCAGCGTATAGCTTGCAACCATGCCGGCGTGATAGCTGGTACCGCAGGCCACAATATGTACGTGTTCGATATCGCTGAGAATATCCCGCGCGTTCTCTCCCAACACATCTTCATTAACCATGCCATCTTTAAGTGCAGGCACGAGCGTGCGCTCGAGAACGACATTCTGTTCAAAAATTTCCTTCTGCATATAGTGCTCATACAAACCCTTGTTGAGCTCCAGAGCACTCTGTCGCGATTGACGCATTTCTCGAACAACAACGTCACCGTTTGCATCAACTATGTTTACTGAATCCGCACCAACCTCAGCAACATCACCTTCTTCCAGCGTGATGTAATAAGGCGTCAACGGCAGAATTGCAGCTATATCTGACGCAAGGTAGTTTTCCTTGTCAGCGACCCCAATCAGTAGGGGGCTGCCCCGCCGAGTGGCGATAATTTTGTCGGGATGAAATTTACTGACAACGGCAATCGCGTAGGTACCATCGAGTCGCTGCGCAGCCTGATACACAGCATCGAGAAGGGTGTCGCAGCATTTACTACAGGCGTGGACCAAATGCGCAACAACCTCGGTATCAGTCTCCGAGCGAAACTCATAGCCCTCGGCAACCAACTCTTCGCGCAGTGTCTCAAAATTTTCAACAATACCGTTGTGGACAAGCGCTATCTCGTCGTTCGAAATATGAGGATGTGCATTAACAACCGAAGGCTCACCGTGTGTAGCCCACCTCGTGTGGCCAATACCGGTATGCCCAGCAACGCGTTGAGTCGCTAAACGCTCTGAGAGATGGGAAACGTTTCCCAGTGCACGTGCCATTTTCAAACCGTTTTCATTGACGACAGCTACACCGGCCGAGTCATACCCGCGATATTCCAGACGCTTTAGCCCTTCAATCAGCGAAGGCACTACATCGCGCTGACTCGCTGCTGCTACCAATCCACACATACTCATTCTCCTGCTATCAACCAAATTAATGACTAGCGATATCGCTATCTGAATTTTCGTGGTGGAATAATTGCAATGGCCGTGCCATTGACTCAGGGCTGGCAATACTGCACAAAACTGCGTGTTTCAGTTAGAAAATAGCCAATCCTAGGGTTCAGAAAGGGAATTGATCAGCGGAAGTGCCTTCGATCAAGCGACAGTTTTTACGACAACCCCGCAAACTATCCTTGATCCTGTCGCGCCCTGTCTCTCAGCGACGACTGAAAAACCTGGTCTCTCATCAGCGTTTGTAAATCCGACTCATGGACGCTTATTTTTTCACGTGCATCAAGCAGCGATAGCAAACCATCAATCTCCTGACAAAGATTGATATTATCCGACAGCAGACGGCGCCTGATTGAAAGCTGCTTCCTTTTATTTGCTGCATCGCGAAATCGGCCGCGCATTTGTCTAGACACACGAATCACTTCTGATATGTTCTCAGGGGTAGCCAGACTGAGCAGCAACTGATCCGCGTGTTTTTTTGTTGCTTCGCATTGCGCCATCGCCTGGCGTCGCTTACGTTCCAGTACTCTCACTCTTCGCAGCATCTGTCGACGTCTGAACACAAGTTTCCAGAATGACATTTTCGCTAATTCGTCATTGTGTTTATCAATCTCAGCGGCTATCTGGTACAAGTGCTCAAGCGCCTGTGCCGCTTCAAGCCTCGCACGCAAAATATCGTCTCCCCCCAGATGGGTTAAGGCAGTTACCAGCTTGCGTTGTTTACTGTGATTTTCTCGCGACTCGGACAGCGGAACGTCCAGTGCATCGCGTTCCTCTTCCACCGTCTGCAATAGCTCTCGCAGCGCACATGCTTCACTGGCAATCGCGGTTCGTAGCTCGGCAACGCTAACACTCACCGTTGGCAATTGCGTATTAATCACAGCTCCTCATCCCCTCGCCCGTTATTCAATCGATCAGAATGCAAGAATTGGGCACACTATTTCAGGCTCCAAAGTGCGCCCAAACAGCACATCGTGACCAACCAGCACACCGACCGAAAACCTTCTGTCGCGCTCAAGCAACAATATTTTTTACATATTCATCAGAGACTTAGCTATATCCACAAGAGCACCTGTAGCTACATCCCGACAACATTAGGCGCTGTGCAACACCGGCGCTCCCCCGCAGTTTTCCCTAAACCGTCTTAAGTGCTTGTCTGCTCTTGTGTTTCCAAGACTGGCACAGCTCTTGCCATTCCCTTCGCAAGCTCGCAGGAGCTGTTTCAGCCTCGGAAACAGACATTGTAGATTGGGGAGTTATCGTGAACACACAAAGACAGACGTCAACTCGACACCGTAAACACTGCCAGGGCGAAATCCAACGCCCCTTCAGAAAGCGACTACTCGCCGCCAGTATGTCGGCGGTGGTCGCTGGCGCACTTTTAAATTCCACTAGCGCAATGGCGCAAGTGGATAAGATCGAAGCACCGCAAGAAACCAGAGAGGCGGTGCCCCTGAGCAAATCTGCGAAGGCTTGGTTAGGATTCATTACCCAGATTCGCAACCTGTCTCAACAATCTTATCGCACCAATGCCCAGGAACTCGAAAGACAGTCCCGAGAGGCAGCGCTCGCCGCGGAACGGGGCGACCTTGGCCTTACCCTGTCGGCGAGCCACTCACGATTCCCAGACGGACTCGGTGGCGACGTGAGCAACGGCACAACCAACTCAAGCCTGGAAAAATATACGGATGTCAGGCTCAACTACCGCCTGTTTGATCAACTGCTTCGCAAAGGCTCCCGGGTAGATGCAGCAAAAGCGCGATTGAAGCAGGCCGAATACGAAGTGACCGAGCAAACAGCAACCGCGGCGATAGAACTCGCTCGAGGCTCGGCGCAGGCATGGTCGGAAAAATACCAATATCAGGCGCTATCCGAAGCACTGGAAGCGATTCAGGCCGCCAAAAAAAAGCTGAAGCTGTCAGCGGAAGCCTCGATGCCGGAAATCACCGAAGCGACGCTGGCAAACGAAGCCGAAGCACTTATCCTGCACAACGAGATCACCAGCGCGTTCGACAGTCTTTCACCTTTTGAGCCATCTGCGCCGAGGCCGCCTGAAGACTATACGGTACTGCCGCTGCGCGCCCCGGGCAGCGACGATATCGTTCGCCTAGCCAACCAATCGCCTGAAGCTAAAATGCTGGAGCTTGAATCTACGGCGCTGAAAGAAGAAGCCCAATCCTATCGTGGCAACGGTATCGATCTCGATCTCTTTGCCGGACAGGTCTATCAGGAAACAGCAGCTGGCGGCCCTGAGCTCGACGACGGACCACAGTATGGCGCGGTGCTGACCATTCCACTGGGTGCCAACGACTACTATCGTGGCAAGGCGCTGCGTTTGCAATCTGAAGCACGCCGACGCCAGGCGGCAGACGCCTTGCTGGTACGCCAGCGAGAACTGATTCAACTCAGGAACGAATGGAGCCAATCCGTAGCCGCCATGAGTCGAGCCACTGAACGCATGCGTCAGCAAAACCGGATTCTCACTCAGATGCGAAAGCGCGCTGAACATCCCGGCTCTGGTCGTGCACCCCATCCATGGCAGATCGATGTGGAAAACGCGAGGTTTTGGCTTCGAGTCGCGGAAACCTGGAACGCGCGTGGCGAATGGCTTTCCAATCTGCTGGCCTGGGCCGTCGTTGAACCGGAGTTTCTGACAAGTGAATTCAGAGAAAGCAATTATTCCCGGGACAACGCTATCTGCGCTCCCCTGTATGAATGCTGAGGAGGAAATACACATGGTTTCTGCACTACGCAAAACGTCAGGTACTATTCAGGATAGCAAGCCAGTTCCCTACGAACTGGTTGAACTGAAAGAGTTTGACCGCGTTACCGATGAAGCTGCGTCGGTGCGGGCTATCTTTGGACAGCCGATATCAGAGGCGGTAGCGGATAAAAGTATACTGCCATTGGTCATCATTGGTTACGACAAGCAAAAGATTGTCAGTTTACTGCGCGATTGCCGGGCCAATCTTGAAACCTGCCTGCGGCCTATCGCCGTCATAGGAATGACCGAGCACGCCTTGGACCCGCTCGTCGATCATCTGGCAGACGGCGTTTTGCCCCCTCGACCTGATAGCGAACAGCTTCGCGACATGTCGGTAACGCTTAACTTGCTGCATCGACAGTTGCGCGACATCCGCATGGAACCCGAAGACAGGCCGCTGAGTCTGCTGCAGTTCCTCTATACACGCGGCAGTAGCCTGCAACCCACTGTGTCGCCGGATGATCCCCAAGCTTACAGCTATCCGTTAGCCGAACTGCTGATGGACGTTAACGCCAATCAGGTACGCGAGTTGCTCGACGACATGGCCGTTCATCAGATAGTCAGCCAGACACATGTCGATCGCCTGTTTACCTGTCCGGACTGCAGTCACTATCGCGTGTGTGTAAAAGAGCTGTGTCCCGAGTGTGATTCCACGCACTTGGAAACGCAGGAATCCATTCACCACTTTCGCTGTGGCCACGTCGGGCCAGAATCGGACTTTATGATCTCTGGCCGACCTGTCTGCCCGAAATGTCGCGGCGACGTTCAGCATATCGGGGTGGAATATAATCGTCCCGGTCGGTTTGTTGTCTGCGGCTCATGCCACTACTGGGCGAGCGAGCCGGTGCTTACTGCTTGGTGCGCAGTGTGCAACACCTACCACTCTCCCGCTGATCTGCAACCGGTGAACATTAGCAGCTACGCCCTGAGCCAGAATGCGATGGCGATAGCTCGGATAGGCTCCTGGAATCCCCAGCAGGTCGGCGTTGACTCCCGCAAATCCGCACAGACTGGCAAAACCCGAGCAAGTAAATCGAAGCCCGGCGCCAAGAAAGACAGAACAATGGCCAAGCCGCTCGATGCCATTGCCAAGGTCGTCATGAAAATAGCGGATGAGAATGACAATCCGACTACCGTTTACCGAGCCGCACTCAATGAAAAGTCGGCCGACTGGCAGGACCAACTCGATGAAGCTCGAGCCACTATTCAGACATACGCCAATGAGTCGCTGCTTTGTATTGAACAGCGTCAAGCTGAATTGATGATCGTGCTTCATGATTCGTCCGAACGTCGAACACCGACCTGTCGACAACTAGAGAAAGCCGTTCGACACGAAACCGGCATTGATCTGAGCGTCGAAGAAATCGACGACAACGATGACAGCATCGTTGCCAACCCATCCGACCGGTTGGCGTAAGGCGATAACCATGTTGAACGAATTTTCAGTTGCCTTCGGTCAATTCTGGAGTGAATGTTGGGCGCTAGTGGAAGCGCTTACACCCTGGGAACTGGCATTGATCATGTGGCCGTTTGTTTTCCTGTCGATACCGCGTTACATCCTGTCGGAACTGATAGTACTGGGACAGGTGTTTCGGACCGAGCCTGCGGAGAAAGTTCGCTTTCGTCAGCAACTAGCGATGCAGAAACCGCTGGTCTCCATACTGTTGCCAGGCTACAACGAAGCAGAAACACTCGAAACTACTGTACTGTCGCTACGCGAACAATCGTATCCCAACCTGGAGATCATCGTGGTCAGCGACGGCTCCACCGATGGCATGGACGAGATTGGTAGACGCCTTGCTCGCCGTGGCTGGATCCGCTATTTCGAGCACCGACAGCGCGGTGGTAAATCATCAGCGGAAAACTTTGCCGCAAACGCTGCACGCGGCGATTACATGGTGATATGCGACGCCGATTCCACCTTTGATCGCGACTCGGTCTGGCATTTGCTGGTGGAATTCTACGACCCAGAAGTACAGGCGGTCGCGGGAAATCTGCGCGTGCGAAATGCAACTACCAACTTACTCACTCGCTGCCAGGCTATCCAATACCTGTTCAGTATAGGCGTCGGCCGCCGTGCATCCGCAGCCGCCGGCACACTGTCGATCGTATCAGGCGCCTTTGGCGCACTGCGCAGCTCGGTCGTCAGGCAGGTGGGTGGCTGGGAAGCCGGCCCGGGTGAGGACGGCGACCTCACCACCAAGATATGTCTCGCCGGTGGCAAGGTCGGTTTCGCACCAAGAGCCATGTGCATGACCGATGCCCCCGACATCTGGTGGGGCTATTTCCGGCAGCAACTTCGCTGGAATCGCAGTGTCGTGCGGTTTCGCATTCGCAAATACCGCGGCATTTTCAACCCCTTCAGTCGCACGTTCAGCACGCGCAACCTTCTGGCCGCGCTGGACGAGGTGGTGTTTGAGGTGATCTTTGCAATATCACTACCGATATACGTCACCTGGATGCTACTGAATCACGCCGAGATGTTCTGGCAGGTGACCGCGCTGGTCTCCGTGCTTTATGTCCTGGTCAATGTCTTTCACTACTTTATTGCGCTGGCAGTCAGTGAGAGACCGAATCTCGATTGGCCAATGGCCCCATACCTGCCTTTGTATGGCTTTTTTACGGGCCTCTATCTGCGCACCGTAAGACTGCTGGCCTACGCCGATGAATACATCTTTAAACGCTCGTATTGGGAAACTTACGTTCCTGAATATGTACAAGCTCAGTCAAGGAAGTTTGACTCATGGTAAACCGACAGCAAACAGCTCTACGTAAACGTGAAGAAACCGCCCCTGTTCGCGCACGTCCTAGCGGCGGCACGCCTGCCCGCCCCTGGCGTCAGTGGCACTCCAGCACGCAAGCGCAGGAGTCGATGCCGCTGGAGGTGGCGCGCCCAAGCAAACCACAATGGGGCCGTTACATCTATCTCGGTATTATCGCCTGCATTATTGCGTTAGTTGCTCGCGAGGTGTACACGAGTGTGTTCTGGTTTAACGCCCAAGGCGCTATCAGTGGCCGCCAGTACAATGTCTCGCCATCTCAAACGGTCACCATTGACGAAGTGTTAATCGAGCCATCTCAAGAGGTGCGCGCTGGTCAAGCGCTCGTAAAACTCAACTCGCCGGACCTGGTTCAAGCGCTGGCGCGCAATGAGGCAGAAATAGCTAGGATTCAGGCAGACCTGATGGAAAGTACCTCGCGCATCGAATCGAATCGCGAAGACCTCCGGGCGCAGATAGCCACAACCAAAGCACGCGTGGAAGCGCTGGAAAGTAAATCGCGTACCGAAATTGAACGTATTAATGCCATGCGCCGATTGGTAGCAGCCGGAGCGGTTTCCAAGGGTAGCCTGCAAGAACTTGAAATGCAGCACACCGAAACCTGGTCTGAATACCAGCAGGCCAAGGCCGAACTACAGTCTGCCTACCGACAGAGTTCCGCACTGGCAGAAGCTGAACGTAACTCCAGTGACAACGCACTACCGGAAGATCGTCTGGCCTCACTGACAAAGCTGCGCGACAGCATTCAAACCCAGCTAAACAGCCTGGAATTACGTGCCCCATCTGACGGTGTGGTAGCCACCGTTCCCGTGTCACGCGGTGATGTACTGAAGGCCGGCGAACCTGCGGTTATCATGCTGGAGCAGGACGACACCCGCGCCTTTCTCTATTTCCCACCGTCAGCACAGGGTCGCCTGAAGGTTGGTCAGGTAGTACCGGCTCACACCTCGGCTGGCGCTGAATTTCCTCTGCGAATAGAGAAAATCTATCCTCGCATGGAGAGCAAAGCGGGGCAGCAATATAACCAGCTAAATGCTCCGGCTGACGCTGCACTGGTTGCTGAAGCCGTACCGGTCGATGGCAGCGAGTTCCCTGAAGCGATGAACTCTGGAACCCCTATTTACGGGAGAGTGCCACGTTGGTCTCTGGCTGAGGATATCGACGCGACGCTAACGTCACTGTTTGGTAAGGAAGCTGTCGCTTTACCCGAACAAAACCAGGCGCAGCAAGAAGAGCATACTGAGGCTAGTGAAGAACAGCGGTAAGTCTCCAACAACAAAGTTTCGTTACTATTCGCGTGCAGGCTGTTGCCCGCACGCGACATTTAACGCCAGAATACCTTTAATTTAAGCGTTTTCTGCAAAGACATTCGACCCTCTCGTCGCGCTGCACTACAGTGCAACTCTATGACGGCAAACACCATCGCAACCGGTATAGCTCGCTGCACAGTGCCGGCACTGACCCATCACTTGCTTGTACTCAGTCTGCTGCTGCCAACCGGAAAGCCACTGGCTGACGCTCTGCCCTTCACGGTCCGGGACCATAGCAATGGCATGCGCAGCGCCTACCTGTCGCGTCCGGCACGGGCAGACTCGCTCGTCGCCTTGCAATTCGATGTCGGCAGTTTTCAGGACATTCACGGCATTGACGGGCTGGCACATCTTGCAGAACACCTGCTGCTACGGCAGCATCTTCCGGCGGATAAAAACAATACGCGATCGTTACGCGACTTCCTCAAATCGCGCGGCGGCCGCGTTCAGGCAAAAACTGGCCACCAAACTACGCGCTTCTTTTTTCAGATTAGCAGCCGAGAACTACCAACATTGCTGAACGGTCTAGATCATATACTGCGATCTCCAACCTTTCCCGCCAACACCGTCGCTGCGGAGATCAGCGCGATCAACGATGAATTTGCCTTTTTAAATACAAAGCCAGAGCAACTGCTATGGGACGCACTGAAAGTTACCACCGTGGCAGAGCATCCTTTTCGTCGCTTTAGCGCCGGCAACCTGGACAGTTTCGCAGCTCATCCATTGGAAACTATCCGCGCGGCTCTCGCTGATTTTTATCGCCGTTTCTATCAGGCGTCGACGCTGACCACGATTGTGGTAGCGTCATCGCCAGCCGCAGAACAGCAGACCTTGATAGCCCAGACCCTCGGCAACCTACCCAGTACCGACGTACGCACCATCTCCGCACCAGCGCTGTTTTCAGCGGACGATATGCCTCAGCAACTGGAGATCCGCTTCCCGACTCCCCAACCGCAGATAGTGATGCTTTACCCATTGCACGGTGTTGACCGAAACGAAGCAGAGCGCGCGATTGCGTGGCTTGACTATTGGGTGGAAAGCGACCGCGTCGGAAGTTGGCAACAGCAATTGATTGACACCCAGCTGGTAAGGCAGGTGACGTTGGGGGCCGGACTATCGGCGGGTAGTGCGGCCACGCTTAGCCTACAGATTCAACCAACGGCTAAGGGACTAAGGCATATTGAACAGATTCTCGCAACGATCAACGAAGCGCTACAGGCCCTGATAACCCAGAGCGACGGGCATGCGCTTTATCGCCAATTCCGGCTAGCACCGTCATCGCCACTACCGATTGCAATTGACAATAATGATATTTCACTTTGGTTCAAACAACTTTCGAAACACGAGCAAGCAAAAGAACCTGATGGCACTTTTCATTTCAGCGATGCCTTTCGGCACCAGATCCACCTGAACAACTCACTCGTGGTACTACTGGCCAGCACAGTCGAGGGACACCAGAAATCTCCTGTTTTCCACGTGCCGTTTACCCATCAGCGCCAACGTTTCGGCCAGCAGACACCTATTAAATTGAGCAACTTCACCCCACCACAGCCACTCTCCGACCTCCCGTCTCTATCTGCGCTGGCTGATCGCGCCTCGAAACCAGCGTTATTTTTAAGCACACCCGCATTGAGTGCCTGGCATTCACCCAGCGATGACAAAGACAGTGACGTGCTGGTCCGGCTGTCAATGGAGTTGCCAGACTGGTCCAACAATGTGCGCAGCAGAAGTTTAAGGGCTGTATGGTTACGGGCATTACAGACAGCAGCCAGCACAGATTCCGCTAGTTACTGGTACCAGCACGATAAAGGCATCGGCTTGTCGTTGCGGGGCAAACCGAACGCTTTAAAGCGTAGACTGCGAAAACTTGCAGACGAGCTCAAGCAGACCGTGACCGAATCCAGGTTCGCTCAAATCAAAAAGTCTCTTATTCAGGAGTGGCAACAACCACCGCGCTACCGCTTTGCCTTTGAAGCTCTGGTGGAAGATCTGAAACAGGCAGTTATCGCTACCTACGATAGTCCGCAAGACAGAATAACCCAATTACAGACACTAGGCCTGAAGTCACTGCGAGACTTACAGAACAGCGCGCTGCCCGCGCGGACGACACTCTATATCTATGGGTCAAATCACCAGACAGCCAAGCAGTTGAGCGCCAGCCTTGAATTTCCGCACCACCGTGCGCACGAGCTGCCACAGCAGTTTACTAGTGCATTACGCCCCGGTAAGCCGCAAGTTTTCAGCCGCCATCTTGCCAGTGACGCCAACGCCTTGCTGCGCTACCAGCAGGCCCCGGGAAGCACACCAGGCGACTACGCCCACCTGCAAGTTTTGCTACCCATGCTCCGGCATCAATATTTTGCAAGCCTGCGTGAGGCGCAACAACTGGCCTACGGCGTCACAGTGGTTCCTGTAAACCTGAGAAACCACGAAGGCATTGCGCTTATTGCTCAATCCGGCACAACACCACCGGACAAACTCCAGCAAGCGACAGAAGACTTTTTGCACGATTTCACCCGATGGCTGAATACGGTGCCAGATACCCAATTGGAGCAGCTCAAGGTCAAAGCCTTGGCGGAGCTACGCAATCAACGGCAACCAGAAGAAACCCTGCGAGGCGATAAGCTGGCATCCCACTACTGGTCGCAGATAACCCAAAACCGCGCCGATGGTGATTGGTCACGGGCGGTTGAGACCAGCCTGGAGGATCTGAATCGCGATCAATTGACCCGCTATTTTTTGAGACTATTTGATACAGAAACTCAACGCAGCCTAATTTTAAAAGGAAAGCCGAAAAACCAGGGCTAACGAATTGGCGCTGCCAAAGCAGCGCCTGCAGATTAAAAAAGCGGTGACGGCGCAGGTGTGGGGATAGCCTCGGAGGTGCCGCCACCGCAGGAAGCGAACCCAACCTTCAAGTGTTAACCAGATTATTGGGGGTGCTGATCAATCGCGGAGAACTCGCTGAATTCCTCCGAGCTCAGATGCCCGTCGGTATTGGTATCAAGTTCACCGAAAGACATCGCCACGTCGGCGTTGGATTCCGCCTCTTGAGGACTGATCAATTGGTCCTGATTGGCGTCCAGTGCTGAAAACATGCCCGCGTTATCTCCGGCAGCCTGCTGTCCGTCCTGTTTCTTCTCGTCCTGGTCGAATAGACCGGCGTTGGCGCCCATGGCCGCTATCAACAGGGCAGAAGCAACACTCACCATATGGGATTTACGTTTCATGACAGATCTCCTGTGAATTCTTAACCAGCAGTAGACGCTCTCAACCACTGGCTGAAGCGCCCCTCGCTACAGGTATTCCAATGATCGTGCCAACTTTATTTTTTCTATAAAATCAAAAGGTTGCAAAACCATGCAGTATGCACACCTAGAAAAGTGTCTCCAGATCCTTGCAGAAAAACTCACAATTTATATTTAGTTCTTATTTTTCAAACTGTTATCGATGTCGCTAGACCATAACAGGCAACACAGCGGTCATTGAAATTTGCTGGCAGCCAGCGCAAACTTTGCCGGCGACCGCGAAAGGAAAATGGCAAGATGGCATTGACGATTGAAGACCGATTCGAAATTCACGAGTTGCTCGCGCGTTACGCCCACGCACTCGACTACCATAACCTGCCCGCCATGCGCGACATTTGGACCGATGATTGCCGCTTTCAGGCGGATGAGCCTGAAGTGAATATTTCGGGCCTGGACAACCTTATGGCGTTTTTCGAGCAGACAGTGGCCGCTGTACCCAACGCCCGCCATATAATTTCAAATATCTATGTAGTTGGCAGCGGCAGTGAAGCACTGTGTCACGCGTATCTACAGGTCATGGATGTTGAACAGGGCACCCAGCTCGGCGCCGGGCGCTATCGGGACGAGATGGCCCGTACCGCCTCTGGCTGGCGCATACGCACCCGGGTGTTTACTGCCGGGTAACCCACCCTGCTTCTGTAAAGATGCGTTGAAATCACTAGGGGCTTTTACGACACACCAAGTGAACGTAGCGCCCAAGCTGCCAATAGGGTTCACGCGCACCGTATTGCCACTCCACTGCCATAACGTCTTCGAGTGATCGCTGCGCACGCAGCGCGCGCGGCATCAAATCCAACGCAAAACGCACACTGCGGCGACCGCTTACCTGCAAACCCAGTGCCTCCAGCTGGCCAACCACGGTCATCGGATCTTGCGGCGAAGGCGGGGTGAAACTACCCGGTTCTCCGGCAAAAGATTCGGCCTGCACTTTATACAGGTTACCCTTCACCATATTGGCCAACGCAATGGCATGCACATTGTAAAACAGCAACGATAAGTGGCCACCAGGTGCCAACGAGCGAGCCAGTATGGGCAATGCCTGGGCCGGTTCTGCCAGCCACTCCAACACCGCATGGCACACCACCAGATCGTACCCACCTTCAGGTACCGTGTGCTGCTGCAGTGTCTCCTGCCGACAGCTAACACTCGGCGGCAAGTTCTCCTTAGCCAGCTGCAACATATCGAACGCAGGTTCCGACAGACACACCCGGTGCCCGAGCGCGGCAAGGCGGGCGCTAATCTGCCCGAGCCCACCGCCGGCGTCCCAGCAAGTTAGGGTATGGTCATTCAGGGCCAGCTGCTCCTGCATATCGCGCCAGACCAGCGCCAAACGCAACTCCCCTTTACTGGATCCATAGATTTTGTCGCGAAAGCGCTGGGCGCGGCCGCTGAACACCTGATCTTCACTCATTCAGAAAACGCACCTCATTGTGGCTGCATTTTTCTGCCACAGCGTCTACCAGATCAATGTCGAGCACGTCCGCCAAGGCATTGATATACATCACCAGATCGGCCAGCTCCTCGGCTACAGCGTTAGCCGTCGGCACCGCCTGGCCATCACGGGTACCCGACCACTGAAACAGGCGCAGCAATTCCGCCGCCTCCACGCTAATCGCACTGGCGAGATTCTGGGGAGTGTGGAGGGCCTGCCAATTATTGTTCAGCGCAACACGCTCAAAGGAGCGGCTAATGGCTTGCAGATCAAGTTGACGGTTCACTTATGCACCTCCTCCGGCTGGGGAGGCGCAAGCATACCGGAAAACGACGGGCGAAAAAAAACCGGGGAGACCCCGGCTTTAGTATCGTCGACATTTGACCCCCGGCATGGGATTGCATCCCTACGCGTAAATTCCGTTTTACGCTAGCCTTCCCTGAATAATCTGCCATGCCTGAGTCAAGAGGGCCGTCCTTAGCCCGAGAATGATTATCACTTCAGCGCGACCGGATAAACATAGGAAAAAACAGCGGCGCTTTGTAGGATATATCTTACAAATTCAGCGCGGCCGCTTGATGGTGACCACCTCGCCCAGCAGACCATAATCATCCCCGCCGAGACGCGCAATGGGGTCCAGCGCCTTGGCATCCACCTGCAAGCGCCCCTCGTTCTCGACGGCTATATCATCGCTGATATAGATCTGGCGAACCCGGCCATAAATCACCGCCTGGGCACCAATTTCGTGGTGTTCGTAGAGCTCGCAGGCATAGGCCACGCGGCAGTCACACAACCGCGGCAGGGCAAAATCGCCAAACTCTGTGGTTGCCAGGCCGCTGCGCTCAAGCTCGGAGTCGCCATGTATCAATGGCGCGCTGCTGGCGGTTACGCCCTCCATCATCTCCCGATGGGCAATATGGACGACAAAATGCCCGCGCTCCAAAATATTGCGTCGGGTGTCCTTAATCTCTCCGTCGGGCTTTTTGCCGATCGATAGCATTATCAGCGGCGGATCGCTGCACACACCACTAAAATAGGAAAAAGGCGCCAGATTCAGGCTGTCATCACCATTGTCTGATAGCACCCAGGCCACCGGCCGGGGAATCAGGGTTTGGATCATGGTGAAATAAGTGCGATTTGGAGAGAGTTCGTTGAGGTCAATAAGCATGAAGATCAAGCATTGAGGTCGGGAATGATGCGCGCTCGCAGGCGCACAATGCAGTCTTTAACGTAGAGTTTTTCCTTCTTGAGTCGGCGCAGCTCCAGCTGGTTATGGAATGGAACTTCCTGCTCCTTTTCCTGCAGGTCGAGGATCTTCCTGTCAATTTCACGGTGCAGGATACGCAGCTCGGTCAGACGCGCCCGAATTTCCTTGTGATCCAACTCTTCTATCATGGGCCAAACTCAGTGAGCCAATACGTCGGCTTGCGCTAGCAAGCCGCCAGCGCCTCATAGTAAATCGAATAAGGTGTAGACAAAAGGGGCAGCCAAAGGCCTGATCTAAATAATCACTGAATTTTGGCAAAACCCGCCATTGTTAGGGCCTGGCAGCTCGGGAATACTGTCTCCAGAATGAGCCATTGCCGAAAGCGAGTGCTCACCGACTGTAAGTGACCAACCT
This sequence comes from Litorivivens sp., assembly GCF_057445395.1. Taxonomy (NCBI): domain Bacteria; kingdom Pseudomonadati; phylum Pseudomonadota; class Gammaproteobacteria; genus Litorivivens; species Litorivivens sp. Next base: position 4,642 of record NZ_JBVBUV010000036.1, on the reverse strand, counting down.
GGGAGATAACACATGCGTTCCGAAATCTGCGACAAACTGGGTATCGAACACCCGATTTTCGCCTTCACCCACTGCCGCGATGTGGTGGTTGCCGTCAGCAAGGCCGGCGGCATCGGCGTTCTGGGCGCGGTGGGTTTCACCCCTGAACAGCTCAAAGAAGAGCTGGACTGGATCGACGAACATATCGGCGACAAACCCTATGGCGTAGACATTGTTATTCCGCAAAAATACGAAGGGATGGGCGACATGTCGCCGGAAGAGCTGGAAAAGCAGCTTAACGCCATGGTGCCCCAGGAACATATCGACTTCGCCCAGAAACTGCTGGCAGATCACGGTGTTCCCGAGTGGGAAGACGGCACAAAAACCATGGGCCTGCTGGGCTGGACTGAAGCCACCGCCACACCGCTGCTCGAAGAAGCCCTCACTCGCAAGAAATGCGTCATGATCGCCAACGCGCTTGGTACACCACCGGCCGACAAAGTGAAAATGATTCAGGACAGCGGCCGCCTGGTCGGCGCCCTGTGCGGTAAGGTCAAGCAGGTAAAGTCACACGTCGAAGCTGGTCTCGATTTCATTGTCGCCCAAGGCGGCGAAGGTGGCGGCCACACAGGCGACGTTGGCTCCATCGTATTCTGGCCACAAGCGGTCGCCGCCGCCCAAGGCACCCCTGTGCTGGCAGCGGGCGGTATCGGCACCGGTCAGCAAATGCTGGCTGCCATGGCGCTGGGCTGCGCTGGTGTATGGACCGGCTCACTGTGGCTTACCGTTGAAGAAGCCCACGCCGAGCCCGCCCAAAAAGAATCTCTGCTCAAAGCCAGCAGCGAAGACACCGTGCGTTCGCGCTCGTGGACCGGGAAGCCTTGTCGCATGTTGAAAAATGACTGGACTGAAGCGTGGGAAGCTCCCGAGAACCCCAAACCGCTGGGCATGCCCTTGCAGGGCCTGGTATCCAGCGACGGTATCCGCCGCACCGCCAAATACGCCGGCGTGGCCGACACCCAGGCCGTGGCATTCAACCCGGTGGGACAGGTAGTCGGACAGATCAACACCATCGAATCGACCCGTGGCGTAATGATGCGGCTATTGAACGAATACGCCGATGCCTATGAAAAAGTGACTGCCCAGCTCGAAGGCTGACACGCTGCACCAGTACGAAAAGCCGCCCATGAGGCGGCTTTTTTACGCCCATTGAGAGCACAGCGAAAAACGGCAGCCAGGTTACAGGCTGGAAGCTGTTGCCCTTCCGGGGCTGCGCACAGTAGCAGCATCAGCCCTGCTGTACACCGGGTTGTGCAGCCCCTCAACATTGGTTTCGATACCACCCCCACTGAAAGTGTTAGGAATCTTAGTGTCATAATGATTCAACGGCTCAGACGTCAACTCAGCCCGAACCCTGCTCAGGGTATCCAGCACAAACTTGCTATCTACACGTGGCAATACCCGCAAAAATGTATCACCGCCGACTCGCGCTACTAACGCACCCGGGGGAAAGGCCCACATCAAAGAACTGGCAACACATTTCAGCACCCGGTCACCGCAGGCCTGACCGTGGATATCGTCTATTGTCCTAAGGCTACTCACGTCTAACGCAGAAATATCGTTACCTGCGCCATAACTATTCAGTTAAACCGCCCCCCAAGAGGGACTATAGTCTCTGCTTGTTACACCAATGCCGTACAGCACCACCGCATGGATGACCGGGGCGACACATAGGCGAGAAACGCTGCTCCTCCCTTGGCAAAAACAAGCTTACAACGGCCGCTGGCATGGCGTAGCACCTTGGGGCAACGAGCCGCCCTTTGAAATACTCATTGAGGCTAACAATCGTTCGGGCGGCGCTGATGCCAGGCGTGCCTATAGCCCGCACTGCTTGAGAGATATGCTGTCCATAGAATCGCGCCAGATCCCCCCTTTAAAGAAAAATAATCTGCTCAAACTGTAATATTTATGCACGCACCTGTTGACGGGCGTCTTTGATCGCGTAATCTGAGCAAACAATAACCAAGGAAAAGGAGAGCTTTTCATGAAACACACAGATTTCGGTTCCAGCCTCAAAGCAGGCGCATTGGTAGCCCTGTTAGCCTTCACCACTGGTTGCGCCAGCACTAGTGAGATTCAGCAGGCCAACGCCACTGCCGAGAGCGCATTGCAGGCCGCCCAGCAGGCACAACGCACAGCCGAGGAAGCCCTGCGCAAGGCTGAAGCTGCGCAGCGTTGCTGCGACGACAACACGAAGAAAATCGACCGCGCCTTCGAACGGGCACAGCAAAAGTAAGCCTGAAAGTAGCTCGGTACCGCCGCCCCCTCCGGGGCGGCTTTTGGCGCAGCCCGGACTAAGCCTCTGTCTAACATACCCCTATGGGTTATCGCTGACCGGCGGCGCAGACCCGACAGTATCACGCACGTCTTTCATTGGGTGACCGGATAGGCCATCCCGTCCGCTCGCTGAAACACTTCGCTCACACGCTCCCAGTCCACATCCTCCGCCGCAATCTCGGGTTGGCTTTCAACTTCATTGCGAATAATTTCCAACAACGGCTCGATATCCCGACTCTCTGCGTCCGTCTCATCGGTCGGCGGGTGCACTTCGACGAAAAGCCGCCCCTCCCGTACCGCCGCCTTGTGCGGCTGATCGATTATACGAACCGGCGTACCACGCCCGACTCGGTTGAACAGTGCGGCGATGTCTTCCGGGTACAATCTGATACAGCCGTGGGAAACGCGCATGCCGATACTCAATGGCTTATTGGTGCCGTGAATAAGGTAACCTGAGATACCCAACAACAGGGCGTAATCACCCAGCGGATTGTCCGGGCCAGGGGGCACCACCGCTGGCATAGGCCGGCCATTAGCCTCATGTTCGGCCCTAACCGCAGCCGGCGGGTACCAAGCGGGTTGCGTCAACCGCTGGACAATATGGGTAACACCCAGTGGGGTGTTCCAGTTCTGCCGCCCGATGCTGATCGGGTGCGTAATGACCTTCTGGACATCGTCGGGGCCTTCCTGCGGCGGGAAGTAATACAGGCGCTTTTCCGCCAAATTTAGCACTATACCCTCACGCGGCTCGTCGGGCAGAATGTACTGGTTAGGAACCGTCACGACAGCGCCCACTTCCGGCAACCAAGGGTCAAGCTCGGGGTTGGCCAGGCGCATCTCTTCGTAGCCCATATTGTAACGGCGGGCAATATCCACAAGTGCGTCGCCCTCCCGCATTGCCGTTGACGAGTTTTCACCTATGATACGGGTATCGGTTGTCGACAACACAAAGGTACCTGCCTGCAAATGCAGCGACAGCGTGTACGACAGGAATAATAGGATACCCAGGCTGGAAAAATTGTTTTTGACGGTGCTCAACTACGCTCCTGCACTGGCATTTGAAGCCTTATGAAAAGCAAATCTTAGCGTATTTCTGCTGAATAACTAAGGTGCCGCTGAGCAAAATCGTCGGAAATATTAATAGTGCACTCAGCCCTATTAAAACCGGCTCAATCGCGAGATATTGGTATCGCAGTACCGGGGCAAGGTACCGCGGTAAAGTGGCCAAGCATCCAGGCATTGCCGAATACCACCGGGCTGTACCATAGCGCGCCCAGCATCATGCCGTTTGCGGCACCCACCACAACATCTATTAACGCAATCGATGACATCTCCATAAGAACATCTCGATTACTGGAACAATTATCTTCTACTGGTCGAGCAGTAGCCGTGGACCTTGCGACCGTAGACACTCTTTATTCAAATCTCCCGGACACACGTAGACGCGTGTATGCAGAGAAAGCCAGCCACTCAGTGAGGCCGTACTTCAAGTACGCTTAGCTTGCTATGGGACTTATGCAGCTCCATTTCAAAGCGACCACTCTTGTCGGCCACAAAAGAAATCTGAGAGGCTTCGTCGGGCTTGAGATCAGCTGAGAGATCATACCCATGAAGGTGCACTTCGTCTTTCTTGTTGGTGAAAAACCGGAACGTTACAGGCGTGCCTTCAGTAACCGCAACAACCACAGGCCCTTCGGCAAGCTGACCATCTATAACGTTGAATTCGAATTGTCGTGTCTGCAGCTCAGTAGGCTTTGCGGCGGACTGCGGTGCCGGCCTCATCACTAGAAACAAACCGCCCAGCAACAACACCCCAAGCAGCAAGATAGAAACTGTCGATTTGTTCACTGTGCTTCTCCGATTTTATCGCGCACAGACATGTTTTATACACGTCTTAACCTGTCATAAGAACCGCAAGGCAGTCAGCGGCTGAGCCAAAATCCACAAACCTGCGATTGTAAAGCCAATCATTAACGCCAGCATCGGCAGCTGGCTAAGCATGGCTTTGCCGCGTACACCAAAAACCTGCAGCGCAACTCGATGGGCAACCCAGACACTGACAACATGACCAATCAAAATTAAGCCTACCTGAGAATGCCAAACCACCGCCATGTCCGGCAAAATTGGGGCCCGATAACTGTGCAGTGTGCCGAACAAATTCCATTGCCAACCAAACGGGTCAGACGCCAGACTGATAATCTTCAGGCCGTGACTCAAGATCAGCGTTGCATAATGGGTCGGGTGATAAACGAAGGCGATAGGCAGTAGGGTAGGGCTTATCAACAGGGTTTAATGAGTGTCATCCCCCGTTAATGGGGTAGAGCCG
>NZ_JBVBUV010000035.1:0-38307 GCF_057445395.1 Litorivivens sp. | reverse complement strand
GGTACAGACCTTGGTTTGATCAAAACTAAAGCAGAGCCTAATGCTGATGGCAGCTACACCATCACAGGAACAAAGATCTTCATCACAGGTGGTGAAAACGATCTGACAGATAACATTATTCACTTGGTTCTAGCGAAGCTTCCAGATGCGCCAGCTGGATCAAAAGGTATTTCGCTATTCCTCGTACCACGTAACAAAGTTGACGACAACGGAGTGGTTGGTGAAAACAACAACGTGACCTGTGGTTCGATCGAACACAAAATGGGTATCAAAGCATCTGGCACATGTGTCATGAACTTCGACGGCGCGCAAGGCTGGTTGGTTGGTGAGGTGAACAAAGGTCTTATGGCGATGTTTACCATGATGAACTACGAGCGTTTGTCAGTTGGTGTTCAGGGCTTGGGGCTGGCGGCCGCTGCTTATAATGGTTCGCTCGATTATGCGCGCGAGCGCCTCCAGAGTCGGTCACCGGCAGGTCCGCAGAATGCTGACGGCCCGGCCGATCCGATCATTGTGCACCCCGACGTGCGCCGTATGTTGCTGACGCAAAAAGCCTATGTGGAGGCTGGTCGCGCTTTCGCGGTCTTTGTTGGTCAGCAGCTTGATACCGCCAAATTTGGTGAAGGTGAAGAGCAGGCGCGCGCAGCGGGCCTGGTTGAATTGCTTACGCCTATCGCTAAAGCTTTCCTGACAGACAAAGGCCTGGATTGCACCGTGCTTGGTCAGCAGTGCTTTGGTGGCCACGGCTACGTGCGAGAGTGGGGCATGGAGCAGTTGGTGCGCGATGTGCGCATAGCCCAGATCTACGAAGGCACCAACGGAATCCAGGCGCTGGATCTGATGGGGCGTAAAGTCGCCGCTAATGGCGGCCAGAATATGGGTGTACTGCTCCAGGAGATGCGTGACTATGCGGAATCGGTCACAACTGCTGGAATGGAAGAGTTTACCGCACCGCTGCAATCGGCTGTCGAAGTGTTGGATTCTCTGACCAGGGACGTGCTCAATGCGGCCAAGAATGACCCTCATGCGGTTGGCGCAGCGTCGGTAGAATACCTGCACGCCGCTGGCTATACCATCTACGCGTACATGTGGGCGCGCATGGCAGAGGCAGCACTGAAAGCGGGTGATAACGAGTTTTACACGAGCAAGCTGCACACCGCCCGTTTCTATATGAAGCGTTTGCTGCCGCAATTGCAGGCGCTGGCAACATCAGTACGGGCTGGTAGCGATGTGTTAATGGATTTGCCTGAGAGCGCATTTTAAGCCCCTGTCCATGATCAGGGCGGGTTTCTGTTGAAGCTCGCCCTGTGTCTTGCGGACAGCTGGCTTGGCCAAACCCGATTCGGGTGGGATAATGCGAGGTCAGTTCACACCCGATGTCGTATTCGCCATGTCTCAAGACCGCAAGCTCTACCCCGAAGATCAGCAACGCGTTGATGAGTACCTCAAGTCTGGGTACAACGACACGCCACGAAAGCCCTTCAAACCACTTCGCATGATATTCATGTTGATAACGGTGGTGACGGGTTTCAGTATCCTGAGTATTTTCCTGGCCCGAACAGCAGGCGTCTACTAAGCCTGCTTAGCGGCGCTATTTCTTTGCAAGTGCAACGATGTCTGGGGTTATCGCCGGCCGGACGTTATTGACCAGCTCGTCGCTGTGCATTGCCCGGTCGCGTCCAGCTTCTTTTGCCGCGTACAGAATCTGATCTACCCGAGACAGTGCGATCTGCAGTGTTAGATTGGCATCGGGGATGCCATGAAAGACTCCAGCGCTTACGCTCACAATGTTCAGCGGTGCCGCCACATGTTCCAGTTTTGCTGTGCGCAGCTCCTGTAGGGCCCTGTTGGTCAGTACTTGGCAAGAGCCGGTGGGTGAGTCGTGGGTCAGCACCAGAAACTCTTCGCCCCCCCACGCGCGCCACCACGTCGCTGGCGCGTTTGAACGTACCCGCCAGAATATCAGCAAAAGTCTGTATTACCTTGTCGCCTGCTGGGTGACCGTACTCGTCGTTGTAGCGTGTGAAGTAGTCGATAAAAGCGGCTGGCAACAACCCAGTCCGGCCAATTGCGCGTCTATTGTCTTTATGCCAGCTATCGGCAACCTTGCTGCCAGGCCATTGTGACACGCCAGCCTTGAGCAGCGCAGTGGTCGAGTGCGTACGATAAATACCTGACCCAATACCCATTATAAGGGGGTTGTAGCTGGGGGCGTTCTTTGAGGATTAGCTTCCCAGACTAAACGGCAATCAGTTGGGTCTGGGTGTTTATTGCTCGCATTAAGATGCTAGTCTGTACAGATTCTCTTTCTATGGTGCCGTATTGTGAGCTCGTATTGTCGTGTATTAGCGCTGGCTGGCGTGGTGTTGTTGTCCGGGTGCAAGTCCTCGTCGAGTAATTCCTCTGCCGCTGCAGAGCCGGTCGCCCGTGACTTTGGCGAGCCGACGGCGCAGCAGATCCGCCCTGGGGTGAAAATTTCCTCTTCGTATGGCAGCTGCACCTCAAACTTCATTTTTGCCGCCAATTCTGTCACTTACTACATAGGCACGGCGGCGCATTGCTTTAGTGATGACGCCAACAATGGGGATCCTTGTGAATCGCGCAATGCAGCGTCGGGCTTTTCTGGAGTGACAATAGAAAATGCCCGATTTCCAGGAACACTGGTTTACAGCAGCTGGAGTGCTATGCAGCAGCAGGGTGAGGTTCCTGCTTCCGAACAGTGCCGATTGAACGATTTTGCATTGGTGCAGATACACCCTGATGATCTTGATAATGTGCATCCGTCAGCCTTGCGCTTTGGTGGTCCGACGGGTTTGTACAATGGTTTGGCTGCGGTAGGCGATGAGGTGTTTACCTATGGTCAATCGAGCTTGCACTTTGGAGAGCCTGCGTTAGAGGAAAAACGCGGGCAGATAACGCAGGTGGTCGCAGATGGTTTAGCCTATCGCGTTCGGACTGACAATGCCGGGGTGCCAGGCGACAGCGGTAGTGCGGTCCTTCACGAGGATGGGCGCGCGCTCGGTGTTTTGAGTGATGTTGCCGTGGGGGTTGGTACAGCGCCGGTGAGTAACGGTGTTGTAAATCTTGATCGTGCGTTAGCTTACGCCAAAAATGGTGGTTTCATCCCAGCCTCTACGGTCTTGCTTACCTGGCAGACCTTCAGCGGGCAGTAGTTCTTCGCTGCCAGCCATTGCTATCCAGCGGGCTGATTTGTCGGGTAGTTGCGGCTTGTTTTTTGGGGTGAAAGGTTGAGCTGAGGTAGCGGCTGGTTAAGTGTTTTTTCTGAGCATGGATGCGAAATCTTTGCGTCGACGATCTCGTGACACAAGACGCAGTCGGGGGCCACCGCGGTCGCGATACATCATGTAGCCCATGACCACAGACATGCCAAAGGCAAGCCATCCCATCGAGCGGAACAGGTAGGCGGGCGTGGTGAGTTCGGCCAGTGCTGGTGATGCAGTCGATACAATCGGCTGCTCAGGCAGTGTCTTCTGGGTCGCTGCCTGCTGGCTCTGCTTTTCAATAAGCGCCAGCGCATTGGTTAGCTGTTTTTCAAGTTCGGCAACGCGTTGCAGTGTGTTATTGGTCTGGGCTGCTTGTTGGGTTGCCACTGTATCGGTATGAATAGGGCTGGCTTCGGCGCTTGCATCAGTCTCAGCTAGAGAGTGAAGCTCATATGGCGAGAGCGCTGTGCCGGTCGGTTCGTTGGCGGTGTCGACCAGTGGGTCACTGACAAAGTCTTTGCCGTCGTATTGATATACAGGAGCAGACTCAACGACGGATGAGGGTGATTCGCTGACCTCAATTGCGGAACCGTCGATTGTCGCTACGGTGTCCTTCGGCGTGGAGTCGGCAACTGCTACGGCCGTACTTAGCGGACTGGATTTTTTACTGCCAATAATACGGTAGCCTTTGCCGCCGTCTTCCAAGACCAGTCGCGCGTCGTAACACTGTTCCGGAATGGTTAGTACATAGGCTTCTTTGAGCAGGTGCGGTTGGTTGGCGATAAACGCTTTAGGATTCTGTTCGAACACGGCGGCCATCCACTGGGCGTGGCTGCCGTCCCGCTGTGTACTCAGTTTGTCTGCCAGGCCCCACAGGGAATCGCCCCGACTTACTCGGTATTGTCCGTCGCTGAAGTTGTTATCTGACGTTGAAACTCTTCGCTGCGGTGCCGAGGTTTTTGAGGTGAGGTTTTCAGTGGCGCTGTACTGTAATTCCTGCTGAGAGCGAGCTGGTTTTACCGGATCTATCGTGGCTGGCCGGGTGGCTGCGTTGCTGGTCTGTGTGGTCTGCTTCTGCTGTGAGGAGGAGGCAGGCTTGTTGAGCTGCGCTACACGACTTGTTGGTGCGCTTCGGTGTAATGCGGGGAAGTCGAGTAGTACCGTGTATTCGCGCTGCAAAAAACCACGTGGCCAGCGCAGATTGAGTGTAAACGCCAGGAAAGGCTCCATCACGGGTTCATCGGAGCGCAGGCGAATCATATTGGTGGCTGCGTCGAAATCTACCTGGTATCTGCTGCCCACCATCGCATCGAGCGGGTGGCCTGAGGCATCGTCTTTGAGGGTGGAGAGGGCAATACGGAGGTCTTCGCCGGACAGCTTGCCGAGGTGGTGAACGGGAATGCTGAGGTCTAGCGGGGTGCCAAAATGAGAGCGTACTTCAGCTTCACCAAGTCCGATGGCGTAGGAAAATTCGCATAAAAACAACAAGATAGCGAAAGCTGTGAACTTCAGGTAACTGCGCATTCAGTTGCTCTTTTTTCAGCGTTCACGGTGACTTGAGTGCTGAAAATCACCTGTGGTGTGAAGTATAGCCTAACTTCTCAATAATGCCCAATTTGCGACATTGCGGCGGCGTGGACTTTCGCTTCAGCGAAAGTTCCTCACTTGAGAACAAGTTCACCCTAAAAATATTGCATTTTTGATGTGCGTCTCTCTAACGAATTGCAGTAGCGGCGTAATTGCTATCCACTCTATATCAATATGAATTGGAATGTTATTGAAATGTCAAGCGAATGAGGTCGTCTTGTGGTTTCAGATGGCTGTCGAATGATATCCACCCTCGTCCTAAAACAGCCTTTATATAAAGGCTGTTTTTCAATTTCACGCATGATGTGGCTGCCGGGCAGCTTTCAGGGGCGGTCTATTGGGGCTATGCTGGGAAGCAGTGCAACAGATCTTTCTACACTCCGCTGGCGCGGGGGGCGATAGCGAGGTGAGTTATGGGTGAAGGATCCAAAGGCAGACGCTCAACAACAGGCGATCGTTCTGAAAAAGCCAGTGGCCGCTCCAACCTGATTGATCAGCTGCTCGACTATACGGGCCTGATTACAGCTAGTGTTGTTGATGTGGTCAAAACCGGATCGGCCATACCGCTGATGTATACCGATAGCTGGTTAAAAGACCTGTACATGAAGTCTCTCGACCCAGAGCGTTTGCGAGCCATGGCTGACGCAGGTGAGTTCCTGAAAGATGCTCGGGAAGTTGCGGGTCTCAATCTGCAGGAGTTAACTGAAATCCTCGGGTTGAAAGACGTTGAGTTGCTACGTGAAGTGGAAAATGGCCGAGCGACATTACCGTTTGACATGATCTTGCGTATCGCCGCGCTCATTGCCCGTCACGATCCCATTCCTTTTATTCTCAAGTTTGTGCGAACCTACAATCCTGCTCTCGAACAACGGCTGGATGATTTGGGTATTCTGCAGCTGCCGCGCCAGTATGAGAGAGAAAGACGTTATGTGAACCTGCTGCGCAAACACGATCGCCTTCGTGATATGAGTGATGAGACTTTCGAGCAGTTTCTGAATTTGCAGCGCGCGTCGGTGGACTATTGTCTTCAGGTGATGGATGAAGCGGAAGGGGTGAATAAGCGCTCGGTAAAGCGTAAGAAGGCCACAAAGAAAAAAGCCGCAAGCAAAGAGTCTACACGCAGCGCCGATAAATAAGCTGTTTGGTCAGAAAAATTTGCGAAATTCCACGCCGGTTTCTGTCAAGCGTAAAACCATCTTCCCGCCCCGGCTACGAAAGATTTCATCCTCTTTTGCAAAGCGTCGCGGTGATAGGCTGTCCGCTAGGCTCGGGCGTCGCCAGTTTGCACTCAGCGAATGTGGTGATGCGTGCGGCTTTTCTGCACCGAGGCTGCCCCAGGCGGCTTCCTGTGCACGAGGTTCGGCGGCGTAGCTGGGCGACATCGCCGCCAGCGCCATCGCTGCTGCGGTGAGCAGTTTCTGCTGTAAGCGTAAGTAGGTGGTCAGCCGCGCCACGGAAACGTTATGCGCTTGTAGCAAAATTGATCCAAGGGGGCGTTTGCTCTTGCGCTGTTCTGCCAGTGCTTCTTCCAGCTCCTGTCGGCTTATGCGGCCGTCCGCCATAATGAGGTCGCCGAGGCGACAGCCCAATTCAGCGGTTGTCGCGGTATCGCCCGGTTGACGCAGTTTGTGTTGAAGGTTGAGCAAGGCATCCTTTTCCAGGCGACCAATTCGACGCTGGCGCATAAGCACGCTGCACAGTGGCTGTTTTTGCAGTTCGGCGATGGAAAGTGCTTTGCGAAGTTGTCGACGGGAGATGAATTCGCCGCGCACCAGAAGCTCGCCAATCCTGCTTGGGTCGTGTGTGGAGCATTGGCAGTTTGCTGTCATGGGGCCCCTCCTAGCATTGGGCGCTGGTACCTGATTGTTTGTCGGGTTATAAAACTCGCACTAGTAAAGCCAATCGCAGGTACTGGCGACAATACGTAGTGTCCGAGGTGCGGCATGTCGTCAGCCGAAATAGATCAATAAAAACTATGGGGAAATCAATGGATAAGGTGCGAACAGGCAGGCGTTATCGGGCCAACCGCTTGGCCGGGGAATATGATGTTTTGATAATTGGTTCCGGTATTGGTGGCTTGGTTAATGCGGCCCTGCTGTCATTACTGGGCAAGAAAGTGTGTGTTCTGGAACAGCATTATACGGCCGGCGGCTACACCCATGCCTACGAACGGGAAGGGTTCGAATGGGACGTAGGGGTGCATTACATTGGCGACGTCCATCGGCCGGAGAGCCGTCTGCGGCGAATTTTTGACGTGGTTAGTGAGGGTCGGTTGCAGTGGGCAGAAATGGATCCGGTATACGATCGTATTATTCTTGGTGACCATGAATACGATTTAAAAGCGGGTACCGAGAATTTTATTGCCGAGCTAATTTGGCATTTTCCCGAGGAAGAGGAAGCGATACGTCGCTACGTCGCGCTGGTGCGCGAAACAAGTTACAAGAGCAGCCAGTTTTTCGCAGGGCAGGCAATGCCGAGGCCTCTGGCAGGTGTGTACGGCAAAACCCGCGGAGTGCTGCTCGGCAAACAATTCCGGCAAACCACGCGCGAGGTGTTCGAATCGCTTACCGACAATCAGCAGCTGATTGCGGTGCTCACAGGTCAATGGGGTGATTACGGATTGCCGCCAGCGGAATCTTCTTTCGTGATGCACGCGTTGGTGGCGAAACACTATCTGGCTGGTGGTGCCTATCCTGTGGGCGGTGCGTCGGCGATGGCGCGTAGTATCATTCCCACAATTCAGAAGGCCGGTGGCGAGGTATTTACTTATGCCGAAGTCACACAGATTCTGTTGGAGCGGGATCGCGCCGTTGGCGTGGTTATGGCAGATGGCACCGAAATTCGTGCGCCGGCGATTGTCAGCAATGCGGGCATTTTGCCGACAGTGAACAGCCTGTTACCTGATACCGTTCGTTCGCGCTTTCAGTTGCACAGTGACGATCGCATTCGACTTTCCAGTGCTCACCTGTGCCTGTATGCCGGTTTTCACGGTTCTCCCCAATCGCTGGGAATGGATACCACCAATCTGTGGATTTACCCTGACGCCGACCACGAGGGCAATGTTGCACGGTATCTGAGCGACCCTGACAACAACCCGTTTCCGCTGGTGTATATCTCATTCCCATCGGCCAAGGATCCCCAGTGGTCTGAGCGTTATCCGGATAAGTCTACGGTAGAGATTGTTACGGTAACCAATCCGGAATGGTTCGCCCGCTGGCAGGACACTACGTGGCAGCAGCGGGGTGATGACTACGAGGCGAAAAAAGCGGACCTGTCCGGAAAACTGCTGGCTATCCTGTTTCAGCGTATGCCTCAGCTGGAGTCGGCGCTCGCTTTTCACGAGCTATCCACGCCACTTTCGACTCGCTTCTATCAGCGTAACGTGCAGGGTGAAATTTACGGTCTGGACCACTTTCCGGAGCGGTTTGATCACCCCGGACTGCACCCAAAAACCCCGCTCAAAAATCTCTATCTTACCGGCGCCGATGTGGTTACCGCCGGTGTGGGTGGGGCGGTGATGGGAGGGCTGATGACGACCAGCGTTATGCTGGGGCCACGCAAGGCAAAGGATATGATGAAACTGCTGAAAGAGTGGGCGCCCGGCTAGATATAGTCGAGCGGCAGTGCCTGCCGGTCTACGATCTTGCGCATGACGAAGCTGGAGTGCACTCCGGTCACGCCGGGTATGCGTGTGATGCGATCGAGCAGCAGCGACTGGTAGGCATCCATATCCGGCACAATCACCTGCAGTAAATAATCGGCATCCTGACCTGTTATCAGATAGCAGGCCTGAACTTCCGGGTAGCTGGCCACCGTCTGTTCGAAGGTTTCGAAGCGGTCTGGTGTATGGCGATCCATCCCAATCTGCACCAGCGCGGTCAGCGACAGGCCGAGCTTGCGCGCGTCAAGTCTCGTCACCTTGTTCAGGATAATCCCGGCTTCCTCCAGCAGTTTGACCCGCCGCAAACAGGGTGAGGCAGACAATCCGACCCTGTCCGCGAGCTCGGTGTTGCTGAGATCACCATTTTCCTGCAACTGGGCCAGGATATTGCGGTCGATTCTGTCGAGTTTGACCAGTCTTTCACTCATGTGTGAATTTATATTCCATAGAAAGTGTAGATATTGGAATATTTATCTCATAAATTGCAGTTTGAGCGCAACTTAGCAATAAAATTGCGCGGTAAAAGGCGTAAAGTGGGCGTCATCTGAATTGGCAGACACATTGGCGCAAACATCGCGGGTGTGGGAGCAATGGCCACAAGCCTGAGTTTCACTGTTGCAGATAGGCGAGCAGGGCTCGCTCCCACAAAGAGAGAGCCCTGCTGGCAAAAACCTCCCTGTAAGCCAGCAAAGACCAGATATCCGGAGTCAGCCATGTCTTTTGACCATCGCAAATACCGCCGCTTTGAGGTGCCGAATAAGCCCGATCGGCAGTGGCCAAATAACCGTATCGATCACGCGCCGCGCTGGTGTGCGGTGGATCTGCGCGATGGCAACCAGGCGCTGGTAAAACCGATGAGCCCTGCGCAGAAACAGCGGATGTTCGATCTGCTAATAAAAGTAGGCGCTAAGGAAATTGAAATTGGATTCCCCTCCGCCAGTCAGCCGGATTTTGATTTCTGCCGCAAGCTGATTGACGAAAACCGGATTCCAGACGATGTGACCATTCAGGTGCTTACTCAGGCCCGCCCTGAATTGATCAGCCGCAGCTTTGAGGCCCTGAAGGGCGCGCGTCGCGCCATTGTTCACGTATACAACTCAACATCTGTTGTGCAGCGCGAGCAGGTATTTGGTCTGGATAAAGAGGGCATCAGGCAGATTGCAATTAACGGCGCCCAGCTGGTCAAAGAGGAAGCGGCAAAATACCCGGAGACTGACTGGGTTTTCCAGTATTCGCCTGAAAGCTTTACCGGCACCGAGACTGAATACGCCATAGAGGTCATCGATGCGGTTAATGCAGTATGGCAGCCGGAGCAGGGGCAGGAAGTGATCATCAACCTGCCGGCCACGGTAGAGATGTCGAGCCCGAATGTGTTTGCGGATCAGGTGGAGCGAGTTTGCGAGGGCGTAAAGCATCGTGAACATATCACCATTTGTCTGCACACCCACAATGATCGCGGATGCGCGGTGGCAGCGGCAGAACTGGGCGTGATGGCAGGCGCTGATCGCATAGAAGGCACGCTGATGGGCAATGGCGAGCGCACTGGCAATATGGATCTGATTACGATGGCGATGAACCTCTATTCGCAGGGTGTCGATCCCAAGCTGAACTTTGAAAATATGGCCGAGATTCGCGAGGTGGTGGAAAGCTGTACTGATATTGCCACCCATCCGCGACATCCCTATGTTGGTGAGCTGGTATTTACCGCGTTTTCTGGCAGCCATCAGGATGCGATTCGCAAGTGTCTGGTGAAACGCAAGGACGGTGATGTTTGGAACGTTGCCTATCTTCCTATCGACCCCCATGATCTTGGTCGTCGCTATGAAGAGGTGGTGCGAATCAATAGCCAGTCCGGCAAGGGTGGTGTTGCTCATGTATTGGAGCGCGACTACAACATTGATCTGCCGCGCTGGTTGCAGCAGGAGTTTTCTCGGCTGGTGCAAAAGGAAGCGGAAGACCAGGGTGGCGAAATTGATTCGCTCACCATACGACGTCTGTTCGAGGAGTATTACCTGGCTGTGCCGGATGGCTGGCAGTTACAGCGCTATGACTTGCACCGTGGAGACAGTGGCATTTCTGCCACCGCTACTCTCAGCAGTGGGCGTGAATATCGGGGTGTGAGCAAAGGTGTGCTTGAAGCCATTGTACAGGCGGTGACTGCCGAGCTGGGTCAATCGATTGATATCGACGAATACAATGAGTTTGCCGTTGAAGGTGGAACCAACGCTAATGCGCTGGCCTGTATTCGTGCGGTGATTGATGGCCAGAACTATTCAGCGGCATCCTTGGGTGAAGATACCACGTCGGCCATGTTGCAGGCGCTGTTTTCAATCGCTGGACGCTACTCGGATGTGATCACTGACAACCGCAAGCTGGCGTGAAATACAATGTATGTGGCGCGAGTCAACTGACATTGCGCCACGGGACTAGAGTTGTGTGTCGAGCGGTAGTTCAGTGGTGTTTTTGATTTCCGTTACGGCGATATGAGAGTGGGTTTCGCCCACCATCGGCAGAGACAGCAGGCGTTCACGCACAAAAGTCTCGTAGTGGCGAATGTCTTTGGCCACAACTTTTAGCATATAATCCCACACGCCGGTCATGGTGTAGCATTCAATTACTTCGGGCAGCGTGCGAACGGCGTCTTCAAAATCTTCCAGATATTGGCGGCCCACCGTAGTCAGGTTTACCGTGGTAAACACCACCAGTTCCATGCCAAGTTTTTCACGGTCCAGCAAGGCGACTTTTTTTCGAATCAGTCCGTCCTGTTCGATACGATTAATGCGGCGCCAACACGGCGATTGCGACATATTCAGTGTTTCAGCAATTTCAGTCGAGGTTTTGCTGGCATCTTTCTGCAGAATGTTCAGGATCGTAATGTCCTGCTTACTGAGTTCTGTAGCCATTGTCAGCCCTGTTTATTAAATAATAATTCCACTATATCGAGAATTTGGGTCTACACAAAACGGGATGTGACAAAAATGCATTTTGAACTCAGCGAAGAACAAAGCATGATTCGCGACACCGCCGCTCAGTTTGCCGAAAGCGAACTGGCACCGCTGGCGGCGAAATTTGATAAGGGTGAAGAAAAAGAAGCCTTTATGACCAACCTGAGTAAGCTCGCTGAACTGGGGTTTATGGGGTTGAATATAAAAGCTGAATACGGCGGCACCGAGGCAGGGGTGGTAGCTTTCAGCCTGGCCATTACGGAGCTTGCCAAAGCCTGTGCGTCCACAGCGGTGACCACGTCGGTTACCAATATGGTGGCGGAAGTGATTCAGGCCATGGGCACCGAAGCGCAACGTCAGAAGTATCTTCCGAAGATTACCTCAGGCGAATACGCTGCCGGTGGTTTTTGCCTGACCGAGCCGGGTGCTGGTTCTGACCCGGCCAGCATGCGCACTACCGCGGTGAAGGATGGCGACAGTTATATTTTGAACGGCTCCAAAGCCTATATCACCAGTGGCGAATACGCAGGTGTTTTTGTGGTGTGGGCAGTGACCGATAAAACCGCCAAACGCGGCAAAGGAATATCCGTGTTTCTGGTAGAAAACGGTATCCCCGGGTTGGTGGTGGGCCCGGCTGAGGAAAAAATGGGGCAGAAGGCCTCTGCTACTAATGCGGTCTATTTTGAAGATTGCCGTATTCCCGCCGACGCCTTGATGGGCGAAGAAAACCGCGGTCTGCAAGTGGCGCTGGGCGAGCTCGCCGGTGGACGTATCGGCATAGGTTCGCTAGCGCTGGGGATTGGTCAAGCGGCGCTGGACTATGGTCGCGACTACATCAAGGAGCGCGAGCAGTTCGGTCAGCCCTTGTCGAACTTTCAGGGACTGCAGTGGATGCTTGCTGACGGTTACACGGAGATGGAAGCCGCGCGCTTGTTGCTGATGCAAGCTGCTTGCCTCAAAGAAGAAGGTAAACCCTTTGCCACGCAGGCATCGATGGCGAAATTATTTGCCACCGAAGCGGCCAATAAAGCCTGTTATACCGGCCTGCAGTTGCTCGGCGGTAATGGCTACAACCGCGAATATCCGCTGGAGCGGATGGCGCGTGATGTGCGTATTACGTCTATCTACGAGGGCACCAGCGAGATTCAACGGCTGGTTATTTCGCGAGATATTTTGGGGTAACGCAGCTCAGCTGTTGCTAACGACCTGCGGACGATGGCTTGTCGGCAGGTCGCTCGTCTCCCTTCAGTTCTTCTCTGTTATCGCCAGCCGCCCGGATTTTTCTGCATGGCTTCGACTTTGCTCTCGTACACCTGCTGAAAGCGCTTGAACTCCTCAGGATAGCGTGCGCTGGCATCGTAGGATTCGTTCGGATCGTTGGTTAGGTCAAACAGCCACGGCCCCTGGGGTATTCCAAACCCGAAGTTTGTACCGGCCTGGCTGTGAATGAGCGGTCGGCGCGGCATGTATTTGAAACGCTCGTTGCGCACGCCCAGCACTTTGCCGCTGAGATAATACAGGTGCTCATGAGGGGTTGTTTCTTCACCGCGCAGATAGCCCAAAAGGCTGCGACCGTCCAGTATCCGGTCTTGTGGGGGCGGAAGGTTCAGGATGTCGAGGATTGTTGGCATCAGGTCCACGCCTGAAGCCATGCCGTCGAGGCTGCAACCCTGACACAGGCTTGTTGGCCAATGCGCGATAAAGGGCACGTGCATGCCGCCTTCAAAGGTGTTGCCTTTGCGGCCGCGATCGTTGCCGGGGCTGCCTTCAAACCAGGGGCCGTTGTCTGAGGTGATGATGATCAGGGTGTTGTCATACACGCCAGCCGTTTTCAACGTATCGATCAATTGCCCGATGCCTTCATCCAGCTCTTCCACCACGTCGCCGTATAGTCCCGCGTCGGATCGGCCGAGTTTGCTATCGCGAACATACAGCGGAATATGTGGAAAATTATGCGCCAGGTAGAGAAAAAATGGCGCATTTTTGTTCGCATTGATAAAACGGCTGGTGGCTTCAACGTAGTGCTCACTGAGTTTTGTCTGATCCGCTGGCGCGGGCACCACTACGTGTTCGTTTTCATACAACGCAAAGGGCTTCATGTCGTTGCTGTACAAAGCGCCGTAAAACTGTTCAAAGCCCATATCATTGGGACGAGAACCCGGTTGATCACCCAGATGCCACTTACCTACCAGGCCGGTGCGATAACCTGCCGCCTGTAGCAGGTCGGCGAGTGTGATTTCCGATGGTGGAATGCCGACATTAGCGCCGCGCAGGCGCAGAAAACGATCCAGAGGATGCCCTTCCGGGAACACCACATGGGAAAGGCCACCGCGCTCGGCATGGCGACCGGTGAGGTAGCCAAAACGAGCCGGCGTACAAACCGGCGCGGGGGAGTAAAACTGGTTAATGACTGTGCCGCCTTGAGCCAGACTGTCGATGTTGGGTGTATCGATAGTGCGGGAGCCGGTGAAGGAGAAATCGCCGTAGCCCAGATCATCGTAGAGTACAAACACAATATTCGGGTGCTGTTCACTCTGCTGGTTGCCGAGTTTGCTGATGTTGGCTAGATAGGCCCGCTTGCTTTCAAGCTGTTCTTCTTGCGTGTGCTGTTCGTACAGTGCGAGTTTGATGACACCGACGACCACACCAATGATCGCCAGTGTAACGACGAGCACCAGTGCGTTCAGTAGCAGTTTGACTGGATACAGGACTATGCGGCGCACCCGGTTTCTCCCTCTCATTGCGTTGCTATAACTGGTTTTGCAGTGGCTGGTTTTACAGCGATTGCGGTGATGTTTTCAACGAGCGGTTGACACTCCAAGCAAACACCGTCAGCGACAGCATCCACAAAAAGGCGATGGGCTCATAGGGGTTGATACCCTGCAGCCACGCCATGCCACGCAGCAGGTTGCATTCGGCGGTAGGTGCGAATAAACACAATGCAAAAGAGACCATAGGCTCGCCGGTCTGATTGCTGACGAAATAAAACACGGCGGCCCACCACAGTGACACCACAACGGTGCCGATAGCGCTGATCCACAGCATCGCTTTAACCCATTTGATTTCTTTCATCGTATTTCCCCTGAATCAGATATTACCGGCCTGAAGTTGATTGACGGCGTAGTCTACGGCTCTTGCAGTTAATGCCATGTAGGTCAGCGACGGGTTTACACAGGACGACGACGTCATGCAGGAACCGTCAGTCACAAACAGATTGGGTACATCGTGCGCCTGGTTCCAGCGATTCAGCACAGACTGAGTCGGATCATCGCCCATGCGCGCCGTGCCCATCTCGTGAATGGCGCCACCGGGCGGGCTGTTGCCATCGAAGGGCATAACGTTGCGAGCGCCGCCGGCTTTTAGCATGGCTTCTGCCTGCTTCTGAATATCTTTGCGCATCCGATTTTCATTGTTGCCAAACGCGCTGTCGAATTCGACCTGGGGGATGCCAAAGCGATCGCGCTGGGTGGTGGAGAGCATCATGCGACTGTTTTTGTCCGGCAGGTGTTCGCCGAACCCGGCGAGGAAGAACACCCACGGACCCGGCGCCCGCAGCGCCTGTTTGAAACGGGCCCCAAAGCCTTTGACCTGCTGGTGCATCTGGGCCCAGTTCATCCGCATGGACGCGCCCTGAAAGCCGTAGCCGCGAATAAAGTCCGCGTCCTTATCCTGACCTTCCAGGTTGCGGAATCGCGGTATATAGATGCCGTTAGGGCGGTTGCCGACCGTGTACTTATCCATGAAGCCGGGAATAACACCGAAGGCGCCGACTTCCGAAGTGTGATCCATCAGGTAGCGGCCCAATACGCCGCTGCGATTGGCCAGACCATTTGGGAACTGAGCTGAGGTTGAATTCAGCAAAATCTGGGTGCTGGCGATGGTGGAGGCGCAGAGAAACACCAGCGAGCTGGTAAAACGTATGCGTTCCTTGGTATTTGCGTCGATCACGTTTACGCCGCTGATTTTGCCTGAGGCCGGATCGTACTCAAGGTTTTCAACCACGCTGTCAGTGCGAATCGTGAGGTTGCCAGTTTTCTCGGCGGCGGGCAGGGTGGAGCTCTGGCTGCTGAAATAGGCGCCGGCAGAACAACCGCGTTCACAGGGGCCGCAATAGTGACAGGCACCGCGCCCGTTTTTTGCTTCAGTTTGCACGGCGGCGCGACCGATGGTCATGACCCGCTCGGGATACTGTTTCTCGACGCGTTCCTTTACTGCACGTTCAACGGTGTTGAGATGCATCGGCTGCTGGAACTCGCCATCGGGCAGGTGGGGCAGATTCAGTTTTTCGCCACTGACGCCAACAAACTTCTCAACGTAGCTGTACCAAGGGGCAATGTCCTTGTAGCGGATGGGCCAGTCGATGCCGTGTCCATCTTGCCGGTTGGCGTTGAAGTCCAGATCGCTCCAGCGGTACACCTGTCGCCCCCACAGCAGGGAACGGCCGCCCAGCACGTCGGCCCGCTTCCAGTTGAAGGGTTTGTCTGCGTTGTAGACGTACGGGTTGTCTTTGTCATTGTTAAAGAAATGACGTGTGGTTTCGTTAAAGGCGTATACCTTGCTCTGAATCGGATACTCTTCTTTGTAGAGCTCGCGCAGCGGCATGCCGCCATAGGGCAACTTCCAAGGTGGCAGGTGCTCGCCCTTGTAATCCAGTCCGTGACGAATGGGCTTGCCGCGCTCTAGTATCAGCACCTTCAGACCTTTTTCGGTCAGCTCTTTGGCGGCCCAGCCGCCCGAAATGCCGGAGCCGACTACGATGGCATCGAAGCTGTTATTTTCTGTTGATGGCATGGTTATATTCCTGTCAGCTGGACCACTGGCGACCGACTTCACGGAAATCAATGTCGCGATATTCCATGGGCATGGGCTGGTAGATCAGTTCCTGTTTTGCACCCACTTCGGAGGTGTAGTAACCGATAACGGTCAGCTCTTTCAGTTTTCCGAAGAAGGGTACGTTCTCATCCACCTCTTTCGACATAGGGGCGGCCGATGTCTGGCTTTTGTAGTCTGCGCCAAGCGCTTCCATATGGGTGAGTGCGGCTATCTGGTTTTCCTCTGTGCACGACAGGAAGGGGCTGCCGAACTGTGTTTGGCAGTGGCTGTCCAGGGTGGCAAGGCCGTCGAGAAAGATCTGTCGCTCGGTAGGCGTATACCAGTCTGACACCATCAGTTCGATAAAGTGGGGGACGCCGGCGTCGAGTGCGCCGGGGGTGTCGGTGCGCGGAATCACCATTTCAGCCAGAACCGAGCACGTGGCACGTTGGCTGTCGCTTAACACAGGGTTCTGAATAGTGACGCGGCCATCGATGCCGTTGATCATCGCCTGTACCACCGACGGTGACAGTGCGGCGCCGGTAATCAGGGCGAGATGCTGTATGAGTTCTCGTCTTTTCATTGTTTACCTCTCCTGTGGGCTCAGCTTGCCCGCCCATTGTATGGCCTGGGTCAGCAACTGCTGATATTCGGGGGTGTCGAAACTTTTCGCACTATGTCCCAGTGCTGAATACAACGTGCGCCCCTTACCCGCCGTTTTCACCCAGACCACCGGGTGGTCCGGTGTCATAGTGAATTTGCCGGGTTTGTAGCTGTTTTCATCCACATTCAGCAACACGGTCGCACCGGACACTGCAGGCGAACGATCAAAGGCATACCATTCATCGTAGTGTTGCCATGTTGCGGGCAGGCCGCGTACGACCGGGTGCTCCTGCTGCAGCGTAATCGTCGCGTTTTGCTTGTGCGGGATCAATGTGTGACCGATAAAAGCGGTGCCCAGAATCGTATTCTGATACCAGCTCCAGTCCTTGTGAGATCCGTCACCGGCGGCATGAATGCCAATAAATCCGCCGCCATTTTCGACATAGCTTTTAAGCGCGTCGCGCTGTTCGGGCAACAGTAGGGGGCCGCTGGCGTTGGCCCAGATAACCACATTGAAGCGAGCCAGATCCTGAGGATTGTGAACGGCGCCGTTTTCCGTTGTAACAATTTGCCAGCCGCGCTCCTGTGCGAGATCGTGCAGGAAAGTCTGCGCTGCCTGAATGCCTTCTTTATGGCGAAAGCCATTGGTCTTGCTGAATACCAGCAGCGCTGGTGACTCCGCATCCAGTTCGACGGTCGGTGGCGCGTGGTCGAATTCCGGGCCGCTGATGAATTGGGGTTGGTCGAATAAAAAGGCGGCGACGACACCTATCACTAGTACCAGGATGATGCCGAACACCGCAAAGAGTAGTTTTTTCATAAGATGTGTCTGCGCTTTGTTACCACTGGTAGCCGGCAGAGAAACCGAAGATACGGTCTGCGCTCGGCGGAACGAAGTGAGTCACGTCCTCCCGGCTATTATCGACACTCAGCGGGAAGAAACTGACCACATGGTGCTGCGCAAATACGTTGTTTACATATGCCGCGAGCTCCATCTGACCGCTGGTATTACGCCAGCCAAATCTGAGGTCGGTGATCGAGTAGGCTTCCTGAATCGTCAACGGGTGTTGCACGGTGGTGAACTGCACATCGTCTTGCCAGCGTGAGGTCAGCTGGGCGTAGGCAATACTGCCCTCGCTGTTGAGAGGATGCTCGTAGCGGCCGGTGAGCGATGCACTCCACTCGGGGGCATTGGCCAGGCTCTCTCCAGCGAGGTCCTGATTGTCACAGGTGCCATCGCCATTCACGTCTCGGCCGCCGTTTTCACCCGGCTGCTGGCCAGTAAAACACTGGGAAACAAACTCATTAAACACGGCTTTGTTGTAGAGCAGCGAACCGGTTACGAACAGGGACGCCAGTGGTTTCGCCTTGAACTCGATTTCAACGCCTTGGGTTTCGAGCTCCCCGGCATTGTCCAGCCGGATCTGGGTGCTGGGTACCAGGTTGGTAGAGTCCTCGTTGCCAACTTCTATAACCTGTGCCTGAAAATCATTAAAGACGGTGCTGAAAACGGCGATGTTCAGCTCCAGTTTGTCATCCAGCAGTCGCGATTTACTGCCAATCTCAAACGCCAGCGCTTTCTCCGGTGCGACCGGGTTGCGGAAGGCAGATTCCAGATCACTGTTGGCGTAGTCAAATGCGCCGCCGCGGTAGCCGGTAGAGATGGTTGTATACACTGTGCTGGAATCACTCCAGTCATATTGCAGGGAAGCTGTGCCAGTCACAGCGCGGTCGTCGATTTCTGCATTGGGTATGTTTACCCGGGTTTCAGCAATCCGAGCACCGCTGAGATCCAGGTCGGTGTACTGTAAGCGTCTCACATCCGCTGTCAGCTTTTCGATGATATAGCGAGCGCCTGCGGTCAGATGCCAGCGGTCGGTCATATGCCAGGTACCCTGCGCGAAAATGCCGAGGTTCTCGGTTCTGGCGGTACCGGCGGTCAAGCCGTACTGGGTCAGGGAGCCGCCGGGCACTAGACCGAGGAGCTGAAGTTCTGGTGGGATATCCTGCGGGCTAACGGTATTGAAGACTGCCTCGACGGGAATATCTTCCACGTAGCGCTCGAAGAAATTATAGGTGCGGTTATTGAAATACAGGGCTCCCAGGGTGTACTCCAGCGTGTCACTGCTGGTTGCTGTCAGCCGCAACTCCTGGGTGAGGGTCTCGATTTTTCTTTCCCCGCCGTTATAGGTGACGTTGTATTTTTCACCGTCGAGTTCGAGCAGGTCGATATTGCGCTTGATTTCAAAGCCGCGCCAGCCGCTGACTGAGGTCAGTGTGTAGTCGCCCAGGTCCCAGTCGACTTTCAGGGTCACGCCGCCGTTGATGCTGTCTGCAATATTGTTGCCCAGGGTTTTGACAGTGCGGTTTTCTTCACCGTAGGGGACATCTTGGCTTTTTTCTGTTTTCTGGGGTGATGCGCTGCGAAAGACCAGCGGTGAAGAGTCGCCGTCGTTGCGTTGTTGTTCAACATTCAAGCGAACGATCACATCGCTGCCTGAATCCCAGAGAAGTTTTATGCGCCCGCCGAACGTTTCCGAGTCCGGGAGGTTGTCGTCCTGAAGGATGTCAACCAAATGGCCATCTATTTGCTTGTAAAAGCCGGTCACGCGCATTCCAAGGTTGTCTGTGATCGGGCCACTCACGCCTGCCTGGGTTTTCATCAGGTGGCCGGGAAAGCTGTCGCGGTCTTCGGCGCTAATTCGGGTGAAGGCTTCGAATTCAGGTGCCGGGTCGCGGGAGATTACATGGATAAGCCCGGCCGTAGAGTTTTTGCCGAACAGTGTGCCTTGCGGCCCGCGCAGTACCTCAATCCGCTCCAGATCAGCGAATTCAAAACTGGCCATTTCCGTTCTGGCGACCGGTACGTCGTCGACCACAACCGATACGTTGGGTTCGACGGCAATACTGAAGACATCGGTGCCGACGCCGCGAATCCGGATCGAATTGTTTGACGGGTCGTCGCCGGGAGAGAAGCGCATGGAGGGAACCAGCTTGGTCAGATCTTCCACGCTGTTGATCTCATTGTCCTGCAGCATTTCGCGGCCCAGGGCGGTCACGGCCATGGGGACATCTTGCAGATTCTGTTCGCGCTTCTGGGCGGTAACAATAACCTCCTCTAATCTTGCCTCTGAGGCTAGTACCGATGTGGCCGACAGCGGCAGGCCGGCAGCCAGCGCTGCGATCAGGGCTTTGGTTGTCTTATCGTTATTCATGTTCCAGACACTCCTGTGATGTGGTGCGGTTGTCAGCGGATGGATTCTTCGGGAAGCGCTTCCTTGATTCCCTGGTCAATCGGCATGTGGTCGGGGTTGGCGTTGGTTTGTGCGAGCTGGGCGGCCAGCTGCTTACGCATTTTTTTCAATTGTTTTTTAAAGCCGGAGTTGTGCGCGAGATTGTTGAGTTCCTGCGGATCATTTTTTAGATCGTACAACTCTTCCATATGACGCAGCGGGCCGCCGTCCCCATGGGGATATTGTGTGTACTTCCAGCGGTCTGTGCGCACGCCGCGAACATTGGGGGTATAGGGAAACTGGGATTCGTAGTTGTACTCGTAGAGCCAGCTTTCGCGCCACTTCGAAGCCTTGCCCATCGCCAGTTTTGCCCAGGACAGGCCCTGCGCGCTGGGCATATCCGCTCCCACGGTAAGCTCCATCAGGCTTGGCGCCAGATCGATATTGAGCACCTGCTCGTCAATAACCGTGCCTGCGGGGATGGCCTTTGGGTAGCGTACAACCATGGGTACGCGAATGCTTTCTTCGTGCATGGTGCGTTTGTCGATCATGCCGTGTTCGCCCATCAGAAAACCGTTATCGCTGCTGAATACAAAAATGGTGTTGTCCAGCTGACCTGTCTGGGCGAGATAGGCGTACACCCGGCCAACCGAGTCGTCGACGGAATTGATGGTGGCGGTATACGCGCGCACAAAGCGCTCAAAATCGAGCATGGCTTTGGCGCTGGTATCCGGAAACTCCTTGCGAAAACCGTACAGAGGCCCATAGATGCCATGCCAGGTATCCAGCCGCTCGGTAACCCACTGCGGTTTGGTTTTCAAATCAAAGGCGCTGGTGGGGTAGGGCACCCGCACATGGTCATAGGTCTTTTCGTATTTGGGTTCGGGGATAAAGGGACCGTGGGGAGCCTTGTGGCCAAGCACCATGGCGAAGGGGCGCTGGCTGTCGCGTTGCTGCAACCAGTTCAGGGCGAGATCGGTGACGCGCTGTGTGTAGTAGCCCTTTACGACCTGTCGTTTGCCGTCGACATTCAGTGTTGTGTCGTAGTACTTGCCCTGGCCTTTGTGGGTCACCCAGTAATCAAAGCCAGGGCGTTTTGAATCATCATCTTCGCCCATATGCCATTTGCCGATATAGGCGGTTTCGTAGTCGGCCTGTTGCAGCAGCATGGGGAAACTTTGCAGCTGTCGCGGGTAGTCGGTGAAGTTGTCACGCACGCCATGGGTGTGGGCGTAGGTGCCGGACAGGAAGGAGGCGCGGCTGGGCGAGCACAGTGATGAAGTGACAAACATGTTGGTAAAACGGGCGCCTTCCTGGGCAAGTCTGTCGATATTCGGGGTTTTTATCCCCAGCAAGGGCTTGGGATGGTAGCCCACCGCATCAGAGCGCTGATCGTCGGTCAGAATAAAGACCACATTAGGTTGGGCGGCGGCCTGCAGGCTCATGCTGGCCGCGAAAAAGACGCTGAACAGTATCGTCAAACTCAGCGTGCGGCCTGCTCGGAACGTGGCTGGAAATATGCCGAAATGCGCAGTGGCGCAGGGCTTCAGGGGAATATTGTGCTTCATTGGGCACCCTTCAGGCAGGCTGTTGTCTACGGTTGATTTAGGTTTATTAAATGTAAACGTTTACTTTATAGCGTCGAATTACCGTAGGTGTCAAATAAAATACTGGGAAATGATGGGGGGTAAGCCGAATTGAGTAGGGCGTGGCAAGTCCATCCCTTCGTCTGGCTGGTTGAGTGGTTTCGCACGCCTGATGTGCTCGGCATAAGTGCGCTTTAACCACGGGGCTCGGAAGGCCCCGGTGGAAGGGGCTATCGAGCGCGAAAGCGTTTAACCATGGTGTTGCGAGCATGTATTCCCTGCAGATACAGGCAGGGCACAAACACAAGCGTAATGGTGGTCGCGGTAACCACCCCGAAGGCCAGCGCGATGACCATTGGCTTGAGAAACTGGGCCTGAATGGAACTCTCCAGCATGATCGGTGAAAGTCCGATAAAGGTGGTTAGCGATGTCAGAATGATTGGCCGGAACCGGTCGCGAGCCCCTTGCATTACCGCTTCGAGTGGGTCGAGCCCATCGCCGCGCAGCGTGTTAATGCGATCTACCAGTACCAGGTTGTCGTTCACCACAACGCCCGCGCAGGCAACCATGCCGAGTACAGAAAACATCGCAAGCTCCTGTCCCAGCAGGAGATGGCCGAGTAAGCCTCCCATAAAACCGAATGGGATCGCCGTCATGATGATTATGGGCTGCCAGTAGGATTGGAAAACAATCGCCATCAGGCCGAAGATCAGAATCAGTGACAGCATCATCAACTGTGCTATGCGATCAAGAAATTCCGCCTGCTGCGCCTGCTCGCCTTCTTTCTGAACCTTTACCTGGGGGAAGTTGTCGGTCCATGGTTGTCGCAGTATCGCGCCGAGTATTTCGCCGGCACTGAAGCCCGGTTGCAGGTCTGCCGTAACGGTGGCTACCCGCTGCCGATCTATGCGATCGATTGTGCTGTATCCGTCGACAAACTTAACTTGCGCAACCGCATCAAACGAGATTTCCCGGCCATCGTTGGTGCGAATCCGCATGTCCTGCAAACTGTGGAGGGATTGCCGCTCGGTTTCCGGGTAGCGCAGCATCACTTTTACATCTTCGCGCAGGCGCGGAATGCGTTGCACTTCCTCGCCGTAAAAACCGCGTCTTACCTGTCGCGCAACATCGGCCAGGCTGATCCCCAACGTTTCGGCGTGGGGCTTGAGTTGAATTTCAATTTCATTCTGCGGGTTGGCAAGGCTGTTGCGTACATTGAAGATACCCGGATACCGGGACACTTCATCGGAAACCGCTGAGGTGGCCTGGCGCAGCATTGCCAGGTCTGGCGCGATGACCTGCAGTTCAATCGGTTTGCCCAGTGGGATTATGGTGAAGGCGATATCGACAGCGCGAGCGTTATAGAGCGGGCCGATGAGTTGTTGCCATTGATCCCTGATCTCGGAGACCGGTTGGTTGCGTGCTTCAACATTCAGTAATTCGAGTGTAACTCGAACGGTGTTGTTGTAGGCCGCGGCTTCGATGCTGCCGGCAAACGGCAATGCAGTGTCGCGGTTTAATTGTGCCTGCAGCGTTTCCGCAGCGTCGACGATGTGTTGCATGGTGCGCTCAACTTCGGCGAAGGGAACACCTTCCTCCAGCGTAATATTGGCGAGCAGGTGGTCGCCGGGTACGCGCGGAAAAAAGCTCGCTTTCATCCAGCCGCCAAAGAGGATAGAGAGGATAATCAAAAACATCGCAAAGAACGTTGCGATGGTGGTCCCTTTCCAAGCAATGCAGCGTTCCAGCAGCGGTCGATAGAGCTTGTCTCCAGCGTGGGTGAGTGCGCTGGAAAACCGAGATCGCAATGCTTCAAGTGGCGCCAGCCATCGATGGCGACCGGGTTGCTCTGGCTTCATGTGGGCCAGGTGCGCCGGCAGGATAAACATCGATTCAAACAGCGAGAAGGCTAATGCGAGCATAACCACGTCTGCCAAGTTGGGAGGCTCAGCCACTTCTTCGGGCAGGAAGTAAAAAGGCACGAAAAATAACATGGTAGAGAGCACAGCAAACCACACCGGTTTCATTACAGCGCGGGTGCCGATAAAGGCGCCTTCGGTACCTGAGTGCCCTTTCTCCTGTGCGCTATAAATGGATTCACCGACGATAATGGCGTCGTCTACCACGATGCCTAGAATCAGAATAAAGGCGAACAGCGACACCATATTCAGGCTTGTGCCCAGAACGGGAAGCAGCCAGATTGCCCCGAGAAAAGCGACCGCAATACCCGAGCATACCCACAATGCAAGCTGAGCACGTAAAAACAACAGCAGGAGGATAAACACCAGCACCAGACCGCCAAAGCCATTGCTGAGCAACGTATCCATGCGATCCCCAAACGGGATCGAGGAATCACGCCAGATACGCAGCTCTACGCTTTCGGGTAGATTAGGTTGCTTTTGTGCAACATACTGACGAACCGCCGCGCTGGTTCGCATAACGTTAGGGTTGCTGGTGACGTATATATCTACCAACAGCGAGCGGCGACCATCGAACTGACCGATAACGTCGATTTCCTCAAAGTCGTCGTTGATGGTGGCAATGTCACCGAGGCGCAAAACGGAGCCGTCGTGTTTGGAAATTACCGGCAGGCTGGCAAAAGCGTCACTGGCGTAGGCCTGACCGCGAATCTGTATTTGCAGGTCGCCGTCGTCGGTTTTCACCTTGCCGCCCGGTAAATTCAATGACGACTGATTGATTGCTGCAGCGATATCTTCAAACCGCAGGTTATGTTCACGCAGGCGTTGTTCTGAGACTTCAACCGAGAGTTCATCGTTGCGTGGGGTGCGCAGTTCTACCAGAGATACCTGCGGCAGAGCGGTCAGTTCCTCGCGCACTACTTCACCGAGGGTTTTCAGCTCGGCTTCGGGCAAGTCGCCAGACAGCGTGAGGCTGATCATGCGATCGCGCCACAGACGCTCGCTGACCAGAGGGCGCTCGGTTTCGGCGGGGAACGTGTTGATGCCTTCCACGCGGGTTTTTATGTCGTTGAGAATACGCTGCGCATTTTCGTCAGCTGAAACGTCGACGACCACGGTGGCCAACCCCTCTTGCGCAGTGGAGCGCATTTCATCGATACCGACAACGTCGGCGATAGCCTCTTCTATGCGAAGAATAATCTGATTCTCGACCTCTCCGGGATTGGCGCCGGGATAGGTCACGGTTACCGAGATCTGATTCAGTTTGCGCTGGGGGAAAAACTCTTTGTCGAGTTGTGGCAGGGTGGTCAAACCACCCAGAAAAACAAGCAGCATGACGAGGTTGGCTGCAATAGGGTTGTGAATAAACCAGCGTACAATAGCGCTCACAGCAACGCTCCGCTTTGCGCTTGATCGGGATTCGGCGCCAGCTCCATGCCGTCGAGCGGTCGAGCGAGATAGGACGTTACAATCCGCAGCGGATTACTGCTGTCAGCCTGAATTGCGACCTTACCATTGATCGCTTGTAGCACTGTCACGGTATGCAGCTGCAGCCGGTTCTGCTCATCAACAACCCACAGGGTATTGCGAGGATGGATCAGATTTTCCGGGAGGGTCAATACATTCTCAAGTGGTCGGCTGGGTATATCAACGCTGACAAACTGGCCGATAGCCAGCGCTTCGCTGCCGGAGGGATTACGCACTTCAGCAATGGCGTGAGCAAAGCGGGTTTGTTCGTCGATGCTTGCTGCGGTGCGTGTGATGACACCTTGACGTTGCCAGGATTTCTGGCCCAAGGTGGCGTGTACTGTTACCGGCAGCTCGAGGTGGTCGCCGAGCGGTAGATCCAGTAACCCGAG
Source organism: Litorivivens sp. (assembly GCF_057445395.1). Taxonomy (NCBI): domain Bacteria; kingdom Pseudomonadati; phylum Pseudomonadota; class Gammaproteobacteria; genus Litorivivens; species Litorivivens sp. Next base: position 12,878 of record NZ_JBVBUV010000035.1, on the reverse strand, counting down.
CTGACGTTCGCTGAGAGGCAGGGCGATTTCCACCACTTCAGCGTCGTAAACGCTGGCCACGGCTGACCCTGCATTGACGTATTGTCCGAGATTGGCGTTGATGCTGAGTATCCTGCCGGCAAAAGGCGCTTTGATCTCGGTACGTGTCAGGTTCAACTCGGCCTGGCGAAGCTCGCCTTCGGCGGCGGCAAGTTGAGCCTCGGCGGCTGCCAATTGAGGTTTGCGTAGAAACAGGTCGTTGGCCTCAGCACTGCCAAGGTCGCGCCATTCGCGTTTGGCCTGACGTCCGCGCCCGCGCTCGGTAGCCAAATTTTGGCGGGCTTCTGCCACGCGTGCTTTGGCGCGAACGACGGCAATTTCATAGTCAGCGGCTTCTATCTGAATAAGCGTCTCATCTTTTGCGAAGGTGCCGCCGGGTGCATAGTATGGGGATGCGTGCACAATGCGGCCGCCAACCTGTGCCGCCAGATCAATTTGTCGGCGCGGCGCCACGGTGCCCTGGGCGCGCACCTGTAATACGGTGGTCGCGGGTATCATCGTGATGGTATCAACGCGCGGTGGTGGTGGCGCTGGCGGTGGCGTCGGTTCTGGTGCCGATCGCGCTGTTGCGATAATCGTCGCGGCGCCCATTGCACCGATCAGTATCGCTGCGGGGAGCAAGGATTTTAAGCGCTGGTTGCTCATGATGTGAGACGCCTCGGGGGTTACCCTCTGTGTTGTGCTTCAAAAGATATAAAGATAATATAATATATCTTATTATGGTTGTTGGCTTCCAGTTCGGCTGGTGGCAACCAAACTTAGCCGGCAATCACGGCTGAACTAGCGAGGCTACATACTCCGCATGACTGAATTTCTATTGTTGCAGTTTGCCCATATCGTCGCATTTGTCTACTGGCTGGGCGGTGACCTGGGCACCTTTGTTGCCAGCCGCTACGTAGTGAATCGCGACATAGGTGTTGAAGCACGTGCCATTGCACTGAAGATCATGCTGGCCTGCGATCAAGGGCCGAAAATGAGTATGCCGCTGATTCTGCCCCTCGGTTTGCATATGGCGGTATTGATGGGGCTGCTCGAACTACCGGCCTGGGGGCTCCCGCTTGTCTGGTTGTTGGCTGCCGTCTGGCTCAGCAATGTCTTGGTATTGTATTTCAATGAAGGGAAGGCGTTTACCGCGCGCCTGAGTCAATTCGATCTTATCTTCCGGATCGTGGTGGTGACTGCATTGTTGCTATTTGCTGTGCTGGGCTTGACCGGTGATGCGCCCATTCATGCCGACTGGGTAGCGTGGAAGATCATCGTGTTTGCGGCCCTGGTAGGTTGTGGTATTGCGATTCGAATCAATCTCAAACCCTTTGTGCCTGCGTTTCTGCAATTGATGACCGAAGGGCCCAGCGACAAGGTAAATGACACGATGGCTGATTCGGTAGCGCGGTGCCGCCCTTGGGTATGGGCCATCTGGTTGGGGCTGTTTGTCAATGCGGCCCTTGGAATTCATCTGATTGGATAATCATCATGAAGCTCTTTAGTGTTCCTCATTCCCCCTACGCTGCGCGTGTGCGTATCCAGATCAACGCAGGGGCGCTGCCAGTCACCGTCGTCGCGCCTGAGTATGGCCTGGCTTCAGAAGCCTTTAAGGCGCTTACGCCGACCGGTAAAGTGCCGACACTGGAAGTTGACGGCAATTATCTGGTGGAATCCAGTGCGATCCTGGAGTTTCTGGACGAGCGTTTTTCCGATAAGGCGCTGTTGCCGGCTGATGGCCTGCAGCGCGCGTGGCTGCGCAGTGTCGGGCGCTATACCGACCTCGACCTTGCCCAGGCACTGTTCCCGCTGTTTCTTGAGTTGAAGTTGAAAAGTGGCGACAAGGCGGCGATTGCTAAAAATCTGGGAGCCATGAAAGAGAAACTGGCGGTGCTGGAGAAATTCTTCGCGCAGCCGCACGCGGTAAACCGCGACGATTTCGGCTTTCTGGATTGCCTGCTGGCGCCGATCCTTTTTTACGTGGTCAAGGTGCCTGCCGTTTTTGGGGAGCCCGATATCCTGGCACCAACGCCGACATTAAAAGCCTGGTGGGAGATTGCCGCCCAGCGTCCCCCGGTTTCACAGGTACTTGATGAAATGGCCGCAGGCCTTGCCGCCATGATGAGCACCTGATGCTCCGGAAGTTTGCTCACATACTGGGGCGCGTTTTGCTCGGCCTATTTGCGCTGGTGGTGGCTTATGGGCTTTATGCGGCAATTGCATGGCGCGATATCCCCACCGAAACCCTGACCCAGAAATACCGAGGTGGCGACCTGCGGTTTGAAACCGTAGATGGCACGCGGTTGGCCTATCGACTTGAAGGCTTGCCGCTGAAGTCGGCACCAGTAGTGGTGTTGATTCACTCCCATTATTTCAATGCCCGTATGTGGGATGGCTGGTTGCCCGAGTTGGCTGATGATTTCACCGTGCTGAGATTTGATATGACCAGCCACGGCCTCACGGGTCCGGATGCAAAGCACGATTACAGTATGGAGCGCGACCTGACCTTGCTAGCGGGCTTGTTCGACGCGCTAGGGTTGGACTCGGTGGCCCTGGTGGGTTCATCGCTCGGTGGCAATATCGCGTTTCACTATGCCGCGCGTTATCCCGATCAGGTTGAAAAGCTGGTTTTGGTCAATTCCGGAGGGCTCAAGCGTGAGCAGAGCAGCAGGCGCAATGCCAGCGCGATTCCCGATTGGTTTCATCGGGTGTTCTATTTTGTCCCGGAAATGGCTTATCGAAAATTTATTGAATGGATGGTTTACGACCCGTCTGTTGTCAGTGATGCCTTGGTTGAGGAGTTTCACGACATGTTTCGCCATAGTGGAAACCGCAAAGCGGAGATGAACCGTATGCGCAGTTTTGATGTAGGCGAACCCGCGCCTGTGTTGGCGGCGGTAAAAGTGCCCGTGTTGATCCTATGGGGTGAGCAAAACCCGCAGTTGCCGGTCACCCATGTTGAGCGCTTTGAGACATTGCTAGTGTCTTCTCCCAACGTTGTCAGTCATATCATCCCCGCGGCGGGACACTTGCTGCCGCTGGAAAAACCGCGGCTCAGTGCGCGATTAACACGCGAATTTCTGCAGGCAGGTAGCGCGCCATGAGAAGGCTAGTCATGGTGTTGGTAGTGATGGTGTTCGGCTGCGGCAGTGAGCCGCTGCCACAAGCAGATGCAAAGCCGCTGACGGCTTCACGCGATGCACTGGTATCCATTCCGGGATATCTGGCGGGGCCTTATAAACCTCAAGTTGTTGATGGGCTGACGTTGGCGGCACCCGAGCTGGCAAACGAAACCATCGAGTTGCGGGTATGGTGGCCGCAAGATGCGCAGGGTGCTATACCGGTTGTGCTTTTCTCACACGGCAATTGGTCTGATCGTCACAAGTACGACCGGCTTCTGGAGCACTGGGCGAGCCATGGCTACGCGGTGATTGCACCGACCCACTTGGATGGTCGCAGTATGGCGCGTGGAATTTTCAACAGTCTGCGTTTCGGCCAGCTTGGCTTGATCGATGCCCGCGCTGCCGATCTTCAATTCCTGATGGATAACCTCGGTAGCATCCAAGCGCAACTGCCGCAGGGGGTTGCATTGCAGGTTAACAAACTGGTGGTGGCTGGGCATTCGTTTGGTGCCTTCACGGCCCAGCAATTTGCGGGCGCGATAGCGTCTGACGAAGGCGCTGTTTCGCGGGCGGGTGACCCCCGTGTAGTGGGGGTAATTGCACTGTCGCCACCGGGCCCGATGTTTGACGTTATTCATGAGCGCAGTTGGCTGAACATGCGTGGTCCGGTACTGGTGACGACCGGTACCTGGGACACGAATCCTCAGTTCTGGCCTGACTGGCGCATGCACCTTATGTCCCATGAAACCGCGCCGGGTGGCCAGCAGTTCGCTCTGGTGGTAGAGGGAGCAGACCATTACCTAGGCAATCTGATCTGCCGCCCCGAACGGGAGGAGGCGCCTCAGCGAGATGCCCTGACAATGGTCAACGCAGCCAGTGTCTCCTTTCTGAATGCGTATTTACGCAGCGATTCTGCAGCCGCTGCCTTCCTTCAAAGCGAATCCTTACAGGATCTCACTGGCGGCTTTGCCCGCCTGACCGCTCGCTAGTCAGCCGCGCCGAATAAGGTCGGTTAGCGGAATATCGCCAGAGTACGGGCAGGGCTATTCATCCGCACTCAGATCGCGTATAAATACTGTATTAATATACATGTATTGTGGCCGGCTGCGTGTGAGGAGCACAGCGTATCCGGCGCGAGGTTGGATGAGCCGTCGTCGTGACTGAAACCGTGCGCCCGCTGGCGGCGCCATTGGAAGACCCTTTCTATTACCTGCGCAATATGGAAACTGTGGTGCGCTGGGTTGTCGAGCACCACAGCGACTTGTTGGTGGCGGAAGAATCTGCGCAGCTGACACGTTATCTGCACCTGCCGCGACCGGCACGGGCGTTGCTGGCGCGGATGCTACTGCGTAAAGGCGAACATTTTCGCAGCGATGCCCTGCAATACACTGAAATTGACGATGTTCGTGATGCACTGGCTGAGTTGAGTCGAGCGGGCTTTGTCGATCTGCAGCCGCACTGCGACGCCGCAACCCTGCATCGGCTCTGCCGCGTTGCAGAATTGCGCCAGCTGCTTGCAGGGCGGGCTACACCGGTGGCCACAAACCTGAAAAAGTCAGAACTTCTATCGCATTTGAGCGCGTTGGAAAGCGCTGGGCAAACGCTCGAAGTCTGGTGGCCACAGGCACCATTTTCCCTTGTTGCGCTGGCCTGCCAGGCCTTATTTGATCGTCTGCGGGTGATGTTTTTCGGAAATGTCTATCAGGATTGGTCCGAGTTTGTGCTCACGGAGCTAGGTCATCAGCACTACGAGCCGGTTGAGTTTTCACCGTCTTCGAGGGCCTTTCGCACGCGCCGTGAGGTCGATGCGGCGCTGGCGTTGGCGGCCTGTCAGCAGACGCTGGAAAGCAGTGGTGATGTGCGACAGGCGCTGGCAATCTTGCCCTCTCCGATCGATAGCGATTGGCTTGCGCATCGGCGCGATAAAGTGATTTTTCAGCTTGCATTACAGGCCGAGCGGGCAGGTGATTCTGCACTGGCTGTGGCCTTGTACCGCACCAGCCGGCTGGAAGAGGCCTGTATTCGACGCTTGCGCCTGCTGGAAAAGTCGGCCGAGACTAGCGTGCTGGTCGCGGAGCTTGAGCGGGCGCTGAGCAGCTGCAGGCTACCCCTGAGCAAACTCCATCTGCAGCGCATCGAATCCAGAGTAATGCGCCGTGTGAATGCGGCGTCCGCGCCCAAACAAAAACCGCAAATAGATTGCGCGCAACTGTGTCTGCCGGCTTCGGCCCACAGTGCTGGCTTGCGAGTGGAGCAGGCGGTGGTGCAGCATTTGAGTGCACAACCGGGCATCAAAGTCTTTTATGTGGAGAATGCGTTGTTCCCAGGTTTGCTGGGTCTGTTGTGCTGGGATGAGCTGTTCACCCCTTTGCCCGGGGCATTCTTTCATCCGTTTCAGGCTGGCCCGGCAGATTTATTCCGGCCAGATTTTGTTGACCGTCGGCGTGAGGCTTTGGCCGCGCGACTGAGTAGTCTGGACAGCCTCGTCTATCAATCGACAATTAGAACTGTGTGGCAGCACAAATACGGAACGGCCTGCCGATTGGTGAATTGGACGGCGCTAAGCGACGAGCTGCTGGAGCTGGCATTAGCGTTGATACCGGCAGCCGATCTGCGCCAAATTTTCGCTCACCTGCTGAGTGATCTGCGTCATCATCGCAGCGGGATGCCGGATCTGATTGAGTTCGACACAGCAGCTCAGAGCTACCGCCTGATTGAAGTGAAAGGGCCGGGCGATCGCCTGCAGGATCATCAGACGCTTTGGCTGCAGGCATTTTCGGCCATGGGTGTGGAAGTGTCGGTGTTGAATGTGAGCTACCAGCCCGTATGAATTCCGTGTCCGTTAACGCACTGTGCGAATTTGCAGCGCGCACCGGCAGCCTTGAATTTCGATACACGCCTGCGCCCAGTGCTGTGGAAGGTATTGTGGGTCACCGTACCGTGCAGGAACGTCGCCCGGATCCCTATGTGGCCGAGTATCCATTGCGAGCAGAGTGTGAAGGGCTGGAGGTTTCCGGCAGGGTGGATGGCTACTATGCCAATGTTCGCGATTGCTACCTGGAAGAAATCAAAACCCATCGCGGCAAGCTGACCCGTATTGGTCCCGGTAAGCGCGCGCTGCACTGGGCGCAGCTTAAAGTGTATGGCGCCTTGTTTTGCCGACAGACTAGCAGGGCCGATATCAGGCTGCGACTCACCTATTTTGAAGTTCGCCGGGAAGAGGAATCCCACGACGACGAGATTCTCGAAGCTGACGAACTCTGGGCGTTTCTAACAGAACTTTGCAGGCGCTATCGGCTCTGGTTGGCGCAGGAGCAGGCTCATCGCAGCGCGCGCGATAACGCCCTGAAAATGCTGCAGTTTCCCTTTGCGGGGTTTCGTGCGGGTCAACGGCTGCTGTCCGAAACGGTGTACAAGGCATTGCACGGTGGCAATTCGTTACTGTTGCAGGCCCCCACCGGGATCGGAAAAACCCTTGGGGTCTTGTTTCCCGCCCTGCATGCGCTGCCAGTTCAGCAGCTTGATCGAGTGTTTTATCTGACCTGCCGCAATACCGGTAAAAGCCTGGCGCTGGACGGCATGCGGCGAATCGTGGAGGCGCAGTCCGAGCCGGTGCCCATCAGGGTGCTTGAACTGAGTGCACTCGAGGCAAGTTGCGATCATCCGGAGGCGGCATGTCATGGTGATTCGTGTCCGCTGGCAAATGGCTTTTTCGACAAATTGCCCGCCGCGCGGGAAGAGGCGATAGCCTGTGGCTTTCTGGATGCTGATGCCCTGCGGACCATTGCCCGTCGACACAGTCTATGTCGGTATTTCCTGGCGCAGGAAATGGCGCACTGGTGCGATGTGGTGGTGGCGGACGTCAATCACTATTTTGATCAGCACGCCTTACTGTACGCATTAACGCAACAAAATAACTGGCGTGTGGTGCCATTGGTCGATGAGGCGCACAACCTGATTGACCGCGCGCGGGCCATGTACAGCATCCGGCTGTCCGAGGCGGCACTGCTCTACACGATTCGCAAACCGCCTGCGGCGCTGCGCAAGCCGCTGGGACAGTTGGAATCCGCCTGGCGCGAACTGATCAAGCCCTACCTTGAGCAGGAAGACACGGCGCCCCACTATCGCCTTGAGGACGTGCCGGATGTGCTTAACGACGCGCTATATGGCCTCATTGCCGCCATCACTGAATATCTCAGTGACAATCATCGTGCCAGAGACATTCAGGAAGTGCTGTTTACCGCGCTCGGATTCTTACGTCTGGCAGAATCTTTCGGTGACCACTCGCTGTGCACCTTGGGTTTTGAGCACGCCGCCAGGGGGCAACAGAACATGACCGGCAGCGGTGTGTTGAGCATTGATAACCTTATTCCTGCAGACCACATTGCCGAGCGGTTTAAGACTGCGCACGCGGTGGTACTGTTTTCCGCGACACTCAATCCCGCACAGTACTATCGCGATTTGCTGGGAATGCCGGTGGACACGCGCTGGCAGGACGTTCCGAGTCCTTTCAATAGTCAGCAGATAGATCTGCGGCTGGTCACCAATATCAGTACCCGACTGGATCGCCGCGATCGCAGTTTGCCACTGTTGGCAGCTCGCGTGAAACGGCAATGTTCGGCGGTGCCGGGTAACTACCTGGTATTTCTCAGTAGCCTGGCCTATGTGGATGCTTTTTATGATTACTGCCGCCTGCATTTCCCGGAATTGAGAATACGTCGGCAGCACAGCGCCATGACTAATGCCCAGCGCCGGGAATTTATAGCGTACGTCAGCGATGCTCAGCCCGGCATTGGTATCTGTGTGCTTGGCGGTATATTTGGTGAGGGTATCGACCTGCCGGGTGAGCAGTTGATAGGTGTATTTATTGCGACGCTAGGCCTGCCGCCTAACGATGAAAACCGCGAATACCTTAAAAATATACTGGAGCAGCGCTATGGCAACGGTTACAACTATGCATACCTTTATCCGGCCATGACGAAGGTGGTGCAGGCGGCGGGACGTCTGATACGCACGCCGGAAGATCGCGGAGTCATTGAGCTGATTGACGATCGCTACCGTTTGCCGGGTATCACCGCACTATTGCCACACTGGTGGCAGGTGTCATCAAGTCCGGTTGCACAAGAAATCGTGCGCCCCACGGCCGGCGATCAGCCCACTGGCGAAGCAGGCGGTTAGCAAATAGCCGCCCGTAGGCGCATCCCAATCCAGCATTTCACCGGCGCAAAATACGCCCGGCAGGTCATTCAGCATCAGCCGGTCGTTCAGCGCGCGAAGCGGTATTCCGCCGGCGGTGCTGATCGCTTCATCAATGGGACGACAGCTGTTCAGCTGCTGCGGCAGCTTTTTCAACAACGACGGCAGAGCATCGGGGTTTTGCATATCAGCTTTGCGGGTAAGCGCTTTGAGCAGGGTAAGTTTGCTGCCCTTTATACCGAGTTTACGCAGTAAAGTGCTGGCTGAATCCCCGCGCCGACGGCGCGCCAGTGACGCACGAAGTTCAGTGTGCGGTGTGTCTGGCAGCAAATCCCAGTAAATGGTGCAGTTTCCCTGCTGTGCGATGGTGTCGCGGATGTCTCGAGATGCTGCATAGATGAGGCTGCCTTCTACACCGTAGTGGCTGGCCAGAGCATCGCCCCGATGGTACTTGCCACTGGTCAATTGCAGGCCGATATTCTTCAGCGCCTGTCCGGCCAGAGCGTCGGCGAAAGCGGTTGGCCAGGGCGAGTTGAAACCACAGTTGCTGGGTTTAAACGGCTCGCAGGCAATGCCGAGAGTTGACAAGATCTCGGCCCAGCTGCCATCGGAGCCCAGGGCGGCCCAGCTGGCCCCGCCGACGGCGAGAATCGTTGCCTTGGTCTGTACGGTGCGGTTGTCGCCAGCATGCTCGAACAGAACGTCGCCGTTAGTGTCCCAGCCTAACCAGCGGTGACGGGTGTGAACAATAACGCCGGAAGTGCGCAAGCGTTGCAGCCAGCGACGTAGAAGCGGTGCCGCTTTCATTTGTGTTGGAAAGACTCGTCCCGAACTGCCGACAAAGGTTTCAATGCCAAGCGAATGACACCACTGAACAAGCTCGTCTGGACCGAAAGCCGTCAACCAGGGGGCGATGGCCGTGGCACTGTTTGCGTAGCGAGAGCAAAAAATATCATGGCGTTCGCTATGAGTGATGTTCAATCCGCCAATTCCCGCGCGGAGAAATTTTCTTCCTACGCTGGGTTTTTGCTCGAAAACTGCGACACGCCTACCGGCAGCCGCCAATTGTTCTGCGGCCATCAATCCCGCCGGGCCGCCGCCGATGATGACGGCCTCATAATTCAGGTCAGTTTTCACAGATGGGGTTACCGGACGTTCACAGTTATAGATTAGCAATTGGCTATGATACCCCTGATCATCCGCGAACGCAGAGGAAAGACGATGGCTGATGGAATAATTATCGGAGTGCAGCACCTGGCAATCAACGTGACAGATATCGCGGCGGCCAGGCAATTTTACGGCGACATTCTGGGCTTGACTGAACTGCCGCGCCCCAGCGCCGTGGCCGAACAGTTTCGCAGTATCTGGTATCTGCTGGGTAACGCAGAATTGCACGTGGTCGAAAACCCGGAGTTTACACCGCTTAAGTCGCCGTTGGGGCCGCATTTTGCTGTAGCTTGCGACGATTTCACTGCAGCCTGCCAACGGATCAGTGCACTCACCGACGCCATCGTATTTGGTCCCGCCCGCGCAGTAGACGGTATTGAGCGTATGGTTGTGCGCGATCCCACCGGCAATGTGATAGAAATTATTGATTTGCCATTACACAATGGCTGAGCGCTACACATGGTATCGCCATGTGCAATCGTCACATTTTTATCGGAAAAAATAGGCAATTTTGACTTTTACGTTGCAGTGGTCTGGCCACTCGCGGCGATGATGCGTAGCCTCTGATTCTATCGAGATGACGTCTGTCGATTGACTTAGTGATATGTCTCGACAGAGCAAAATCGAATCAGAAAAGGAGGAACACGATGAGCTTTACACTGCCCGATCTCCCCTATGAAAAACATGCCCTGGAACCACATATTTCCAAAGAAACTTTGGAGTATCACTACGGCAAGCACCATCAGAAATATGTGGATACACTCAATGATCTGGTAAAAGGTACAGACGACGAAAAGCGCGAGTTGGAAGACATCGTTAAGCGCGCCGACGGCAAACTGTTTAATCAGGCGGCGCAAGTCTGGAACCACACCTTCTATTGGCATTGTCTGAGTCCGGCGGGAGGCGAAGGCCCGAGCGGTGAGCTCAAAGCCTGTATCGAGCATTGCTTTGGCTCGGTTGAAAAGTTCAAAGAGGCTTTCAATGCCAAGGCTGCGGCCAACTTTGGTTCGGGTTGGACCTGGCTGGTGAAGGTGGCAGGTCAGAAAAACAAACTGGAAATCATTAATACTGACGATGCTGATACACCAATCGCCGGTGATCGCTATGTGCCATTGTTGACCGTTGATGTGTGGGAACACGCCTACTATATCGACTACCGCAATGCTCGCCCCGACTACCTGGACGCTATCTGGAAAGTGGTGAATTGGGATTTTGTGCAAGACAATTTTTCACACCCTGAGAAGGCGGTGTCGCAGTTTAAGTTTGCCGCGTAGTTATGTAGGGCGCTGAAAAGGGGGAGCTGTGCTCCCCCTTTTTGATGGTCGGCAATACGCGATAAAAATTAACCAGGCTCGATTTTACAGTTCGGCAATCTGGCTGCACTGGTGGGGTTATTACAAGGAGGGTTACAGCACAATTTTACAAGGAGAATCTATGCAAGACGCTTATCCTACCCGGCGCGGCGAGTCGTTGGAGCCCTTTCCCCGGCTTGATCCCGTGGTTCACTCCAGTGCACGCTTTCGCTGGCACGGTCCACTCGACGAATGTGCCTTGTCTCGCTATGAGCGCGATGGCTTTCTTTGGTTTGAAGGTTTTTTTGGGCGCGAGCGGGTAGAACCTTTTTTTGACGAGCTGGCGGAGTTGTCTCGCGATGCCGAGGCGATGGCCGCAGACCATGTGATCAAAGACCCGGATAGCGGTGAATTGCGGTCTGTATTTTCCATGCACGAAATTTCCCAGCGCTTTTCTAATCTCACCCGGGACCCGCGCATATTGGGTATGGTGCAGCAGTTGCTGGGCAGCGACGTGTATATTCATCAGTCACGCATCAACGACAAGTTTGGATTTCAGGGGCGCGGGTTTGACTGGCACTCGGATTTTGAAACCTGGCATTGCGAGGATGGCATGCCTCGTATGCGAGCGGTATCGGCGTCAATTCTGTTAACCGAAAACAACGAGTTTAATGGGCCGTTAATGCTGATTCCGGGATCGCACCAGTACTTTGCGCCCTGTGTTGACCCGACTCCAGAAGAGAACTGGAAAGACTCGCTGAAAAAGCAGCGACTGGGTGTGCCGGAAAAATCGGTGTTGCGCTGGCTGGCCAATCGCGGCGGTATTGAAGCACCGAAAGGGCCGCCCGGTTCGCTGTTGCTGTTTGAGTGCAACACGCTGCATGCCTCCAATATGAACATGTCGCCCTGGAGCCGCTCGAATCTGTTTTTTGTTTACAACAGTATTGAGAACCAGATGCAGGAACCGTTCGGTGGTCAGAAGCCGCGTCCGGATTTCTTGGCCCATCGCACCGATGTAGAGCCGCTAACCATGCGCGATGTCGCTTTTGAGCCGGTGGTGGTGCCTGCGCATAAGCACGCTGAAACTACTGCTCAAGCGCGACAGGATGCCTTGGAGTGAAAGGAGTGGAGTATGTGAGCCGGGCTGCATGGCAACCCGGTAGTGCGAGTTACTAACCGATATTTCCGGTTACGCGAACGCGACGGCTTTCTTTCGGCTGCCCGGCGGTTCGCGCCGCCTCACGCTTCTTGATACCGTCATCGATCATGTTTTTCACTGCAATGATCAACCCGGTAACGATAAATGCACCCGGCGGCAAAATGGCGACTAGAAACTGATTGTAGTCCTCGAAGAAAACAATCTTCCAACTTTTGGCGCCTTCACCAAATAAGAGCTCCATATTGGCGAACAGTGCTCCGGTACCTACCAGTTCTCGCACTGCTCCTAGCACGATAAGTATGGCGCCAAAGCCCAGCCCCATCATCAGCCCGTCGTACATGGCTGGCCCCAGGCTGTTTTTACTGGCGAAGGCATCGGCGCGGCCCAGAATGAGACAGTTGGTTGTGATCAGCGGGAGGAAGATACCCAAAATCTGAAACAGCTCGTAGGTATAAGCCTGCATCAGCAGTTCGGTACAGGTAACTGCTGCTGCAATGATCATGACAAAAGCTGGCAGGCGCACGGCGTCAGAGACAAAGCCACGAATCAGCGATACGGAGGTGCTCGATGCCACCAGTACAAATAGCGTGGCCAGAGCCATGCCCATAGCATTGACGACGGTGCCGGTGACCGCCAGCAGCGGACATAGGCCCAGCAGTTGGACAATAGCCGGGTTGTTTTTCCAGAGACCGTTTAAGGACAGCTCGCGATAGTTTGCATCACTCATTGCTGCTGTTCTCCTGTTCCGCCGCCATGATCAGGCGCTTGCGGTTATCTTCAAAGTATTGCAGTGCCTTGTGTACCGCGCTGGTGACTGCGCGCGGCGTTATTGTGGCGCCGGTAAACTGGTCAAATACGCCGCCGTCTTTTTTGACGCGCCATTGAGCCGGTTCAGGGTCGGCCAGACTCTTGCCGAGAAAT